>NZ_QOCY01000044.1:0-275951 GCF_024701915.1 Lactobacillus leichmannii
ACTCTTCAGCCATAAGTGGTTTGTCCTTTCGTCTTTGTTAGTTATATTTTTGCACAGAAAAAGACACTAGTAAAGGCTAACGACTAGCATTTAAACATATTTTGACATTTAAATCGCCTACTGCAAGATACCCTCATTGCCCAGGGACCAGAGCATTCTGGTTGAGGCATAGAGGCCGGAATTGCCGGCAGAGATGATGGCCGTCAAAACGACGAAGTTCATCAAGTCGCTGGCAAAAGGAATCCCCATCATGTTAAAGACGTGGACGAAGGGACTTTCGGTAACGCCGGCTTGCTTGTAGGGGATAAGGCAGGCCATGATGAAGATGGAGCCGATGAAGAAGATGATCAGCCGCCATAAGGTGGTGTGGATGGCCTTAGGCAGGGTCTTTTCCGGTTCCTTGGCTTCCCCGGCCGTGATCCCGATCAGTTCCGTCCCCGAGAAGGCAAAGTTGACCGTGAGCATAGTGGTAAAAACCCCGCCAAAACCAGTCGGGAACCAGCCGTCCTCGGTCAGGTTGGTCAAACCTGGTGCTCCCTGGCTGCCTTTTAAAGGAATAACTCCGACCACCGCCAGTCCCCCTAAGATGATGAAGGCGACGATTGCCGCCACCTTGACGGCCGCGAACCAAAATTCGCTTTCCGCGAAAATCTTGACCGAGAAGAAATTGGAGAGGAAAATCAAAATCATGAAGACCAGGCTCCAGATCCAGACGGGGACAGAGGGAAACCAGTGCCGCATGATAATCCCCGCCGCGGTAAACTCGCTGCCCAGGGCAATAGTCCAGGTCAGCCAGTAGAGAATGGCGACCGTAAAGCCGGTGGCCGGATTAAGCAGGTTCTTAGCGTAAACGTGGAAGGAACCCGTGTAGGGCATGGCCACCGACAATTCACCCAGGCAGAGCATGACGGCGTAAACCAGGATCGCCCCGAAGAAATAGGCGATAATCGTGCCGATGGGTCCGGCCTGGCTGATGGTATAGCCCGAGCTTAAGAAGAGGCCGGTCCCGATGACCCCGCCCAGGGAGATCATCTGAATATGCCGGGCTTCCATCTTCCGCTCGAGGTGGTCGACTTTTTCTTGTTGAGCCATAAAAATACCTCTTCAAAACAGATTGGTTTTTTATTAAAATAAACAGTAACATGATAACACATGATGGAGGAAAAACGATGGCGGATTTACCAACCCTTCTGACCCAAGGCCCGGTGACTTTGGACGGGTCCATGTCCACGCCGCTTGAAGCCTGGGGCGAAGACACCAATTCCGACCTCTGGACGGCCAAGGCCCTCGCGGATAACCCAGACCTGGTCTACCGGGTCCACCAGGAGTACTTCAAGGCCGGCGCCCGAGTCACGATCACCGACAGCTACCAGGCCAGCCTGTCGGCCTTCATGAAGCACGGATTAAGTGAGGACGCGGCTCGAGGCTTAATCAGAGAGTCAGCTGCCGTGGCCATTAAGGCCAGAGACGACTTTGAAAAAGCGACCGGCATCCACAACTTCGTGGCTGGTTCAGTTGGCCCTTACGGAGCCTACCTGGCTGATGGCAGTGAATACCGGGGCGACTATGCTTTAAGCCATGAAGAATACGTGGACTTTCACGCCCCGCGGATTGAAGAATTAGTTGCCGGCGGGGTGGACTGCCTGGCGGTTGAGACTCAGCCTAAGCTGAGCGAAGTCAGAGCTATTCTGGACTACCTCAAGGCCAAGTACCCGGACCTGCCGGTTTACGTCAGCTTTTCCTTAAAGGATCCGGCCACTATCAGCGAGGGCCTGCCTTTAACTGAAGCGGTCGAGGAAGTCAGCGCCTATGCTCAGGTCTTCGCGGCCGGGGCCAACTGCTTCAAGCTGGCCTGGACTGTCGATGTGGTGAAAAATCTCCGCGCTTCTAAATTGCCAATCGTCGTTTACCCCAATTCCGGGGCCGAATATGATCCTTCTGTTAAAAAGTGGGTCTACCCCCCGGAAGCCGCGGACTTTGGCCAGGCGGGGGCTGACTGGCTGGCGGCCGGGGCAAAACTGGTCGGGGGCTGCTGCACGACGATGCCGGAAGATATCGCCGGACTTGTCGCCGCGGTCAAAAAGGTTTATACTGCTTTTTAAAATATTTCTAATCTTAGATTAATAAGCTTCTTGAGCAGAGAAAGCAGTCTACCCGGCAGCTGGCTCAAGCAACAGCGCTGTCCGCTTGACCATCCCGGCTCTGGAAAAATACTCTGACTATACGGCCTGGGTGGACGTGACCAAGACAGCTTAAGCAAAATAAAGAGAAACAAAAAACGCGAACCGGCTGGTTCGCGTTCTCTGTGATGTGAAAAATTACACTGATAACAATAACAATTTGCCACAGATAAAGTTCAGCGTTTGGTGTTACGCTCAACCTAATCGTAATTTTCTCATCTTAATGATAATACTTTCATTTTATTTCGTAAAGTACTAAGGGTGCTTTTTTAAAAATACTTGGAAAATAGGGGACTTTTGAGGAAAAAATGGCAGATTTAAGCAAGTTGCGGGAGCAAATCGACCAGGCTAAGCGGCTGGAAGAGGACTTTTAACCGGTAAAAATGGTAAAATAGGCTCTTAGGTATTGTTGGTAGATTAGGAGCCGAGGAAACGATGGATTTAGGGTTAAGAGTCAAGAAGATCAATGATTTGATGGCCAAAAGGGGCAACTATGAGCTCAAGAAATTGGGCCTGACCTTTTCACAGTTTCACTGCCTGGTTTATCTGGAGAAATGCGCGGGCCAGCAGGCGCCTTTAAAGCAGCTGGAAAACCACTTTGAAGTGGCCCAGGCCACCATGGCTGGGATTGTCGGCCGCCTGGAAGGCAAGGGCTATGTCAGAAGCCGCCTGGCGGAAAGCGACAAGCGGGTGAAGATCGTCTGCCTGACGGATGAGGGCCGGCAGATTTGCGCCAGCGCTAAAAAGGGGATGCACAAGCTGCAGGAAAAGGTGGAGCAGCTCTACAGCCAGCAAGAACTAAGCCAGCTGGAAAAGTACCTGGATCGTTTGTATGAGCTTTTGGCTGAGGAAAATCGGGAAGCATGCGAGGAAAAAAGATGACCAATAAGAAAATATTGCTACTGTCGACTGGGGGGACGATCGCGTCCGTGGCTTCAGAAGAGGGCTTGATCCCGGGCAAGTCCGGGGCGGAATTGCTCCATACCCTGGGCGGCCTGCCTTATGAAGTCGAGGTCAAGGACATTTTGTCTTTGGACTCTTCCAACATCCAGCCGGAAGAGTGGGCTTTTATCGCCGAACAGATTTATAAATTGCGCCGGGGCTTTGACGGTATCGTCGTCTCCCACGGGACTGACACCATGGCTTACACGGCGTCTATGCTCACCTTTATGTTGCAGGGAATTGACCTGCCCGTTGTTTTAACCGGGAGCCAGGCTCCCATGCAGGCCATCTTAAGCGATGCTCCAGATAACCTCCGGGTTGCTTTTGCCGCGGCCGCAACCTGCAAGCCGGGGATCTATATCGCTTTTAACCGGCAGATCATGCGGGGCTGCCGCTGCGTTAAGATCCGGACGACCGGTTTTGACGCCTTCAAGAGCATCAACGTTGACCCGGTGGCTATGGTGACTTCAGACGGCATTGATATCAAGCACAAAGACTTTGAATACGTGCCAAGCGAGCACGCCATCTGCACTTTGAACACCAAGGTGGAGACCCAGGTGGCCATGATCAAGCTTTTCCCAGGCTTTGACCCGGCGGTTTTGTCCGCCATGGTCGACAGCGGGGTCAGGGGGATCGTCATCGAAGCCTATGGCCTTGGCGGCATGAACTACATGCGGCGGAACATGGTTAAGGCGATCGGGGAGATCATCAAGCGGGGAGTCCCCGTAGTGGCCTGCAGCCAGTGTTTGTATGAACGGACTGACTTGACCAAGTATGAGGTTGGCCGGGCGGCTATGCTGGAAGGGGCGATCAGTGGCCGGGACATGACCAGTGAAAGTGCTGTAACCAAGCTGATGTGGGCCCTGGGCCAGGGGATGGACCTGGAGGACGTCCGGGCCTTTTTCAACAAGGATATTGCCGGTGAGGTAACCATCACCGATTAAGCTGCGGTAAGGCGGCTTTTTTATTTTTTCTTTCCATTTTCTTTTTCATTTTTGTTTTCTTTTTGCTCCTAAAAACGCTATCATACTGGTAGAAAAATGATGAGAAAGGAGGAAAAATGATGATCAAACTGATTGCCAGCGACTTAGATGAGACCTTGCTGGGGCCGGGCAGCCGGGTAGTAGAGGAAAATCTGCGGGCTATTAAAAAATGCCAGGAACTGGGCATCAAATTCGTGCCCGCTACAGGGCGCGGCTTTTACTCTTTAAGGCAGACGCTAGAAGAACTGGGCCAGGCGGATCAAGCTGGCCAGTACACGATTTGTTACAACGGCGGGGCGGTTTTTGAAAACAAGGGGCCGCGCCTGATCTCCTTTACCGGGATGGACGGGGACCTGGTTGAGGAAATCTTCAAACGGGGGCAGGAATTAGGTCTGGGGATGCATATCTACACTGAGGACCAGGTTTACGGCTACCAGCTTACGCAAGAAGAGATCGATTTTTGCCAAGGCCGGGCCGACTTCGCGGCTTTGCCAGGCGGGGACTTAACGGCCTTGCGGGCCAGCGGAGCCCGTTTTGCCAAGATTCTTTACGTCGATACTAATTTTCCCCGCTTGAAAAAATTGCGGAAGGACCTGGCAGATTTTGAAAAAGTCAGTGAGATGAGCTTTTCATCCAACCGCTACCTGGAATTCAACCCGCCCAAGGTGAACAAGGGGACAGGCCTAAAGAAACTGTGCCAGGAGCTGGGCTATCAGCTGGATGAGACCATGGCGATCGGGGACAGCTTCAATGACCTGGCCATGATCAAGGCAGCCGGCACCGGCGTCGGGGTGGCCAATGTCAGCCCGGAAATGCGGGCTGACTGCGATAAGATTACGGAGAAGACCTTTGACCAGGGGGCGGTGGCGGAAGCGATCGGCCGCTGGGTTTTGCCAGATTGTGAGTAAGAAAAAACTTGTTAATTTTTCCCTTAGAATGATATAATTAATTCGCTAATTTATATAAGTACTAAATTATGTTTGGGAGTATCCTATGCCAAATCGAATTAATCTGCCAGACGGCCAGCAGGCTGTCGAATCTACTAAGGGCTTCTTCGGGGAGTTCAAGGCCTTCATCTCTAAGGGCAACGTGATGGATATGGCCGTCGGTATCATCATCGGCGGTGCCTTCACCACCATCGTCAAGTCCCTGGTCAGCGACATCATCAGTCCGCTTTTAGGGGTGGTCGGTGGGATGAATTTTGACCAGTTCTCACTGAAATTTGCCGGGGTAACCCTGGCATATGGGAAGTTCTTGACCGCGGTCATCAACTTCTTGATGATGGCCTTTGTCCTGTTTTTGATCGTCAAGGCCTTCAACCGGGGCGGGTTCTTGATCAAAAAGGAAGAAGAGGTTGAAGAAGAAGCAACGACCAAAGTCTGCCCTTACTGCAAGAGCGAGATCGACATCGAAGCCAGCCGCTGCCCGATGTGTACGTCACAATTGGAAGAAAAAATGGCTGAACAATAAAATAGCAGGCAAAAGAAAACGAAGCTGCTCTACTTGAGCAACTTCGTTTTTTGTTTATGCAATTAAAGCGATGACTTACTCAAAGCTTGTGGTCCTTGATCATCTTGGCTTGCAGTTCAGCCAGGGCAGGAGTCAGGTAAACTGGGTAACGGTCTGGGTTAAGCAATCTTTGCGTTTCTTCAGGCAGTTCAGCCAGCTTTTCGTACATGTGCTTTTGAATCTTAAAGGTGTCAGTTTCAATTGACTGAGCTCTTGGCCCAACTACGACTTGCGTCAGCAATTCAGCATCGAAGTCCTTTAAGTCAGCTTCGGTTTCAGTCATCATTGGGTCCATGTTGATCCCAACAAATTCTTCAGGCAATTCTTCGTCGGCCAGGGCGATCACGTCCGCGAAGGCGTTTCTCGTGCCCTTGTGGTAGAGACGGTAAGCCTTCTTTTCCCCTGGTAGGGTGATCTTTTCCTTGGAGTTGGACAGCTTGATCTTTGGCTGCCATTCCCCGTCGCCAATCTTCAAAGCGGCCAGCTTGAAGACCCCGCTCAGAACCGGTGAGCTGGAGCTGGTGATCAATTGTTCACCAACGCCGAAGCTGTCAAGCGGCGCGCCTTCTTGGAGAAGGGAGTGGATGACGTTTTCGTTCAAGGCATTGGAAGCAGTGATGGTTGCTTCCGGGAAGCCGGCGTCGTCCATCATCTTGCGGGCCTTGCGGGACAATTTGGCGATGTCGCCGGAGTCGATCCGGATACCGAACTTCTTGTGGCCCTTGGCGCGGAGCTCTTTGAAGACTTTGATAGCGTTAGGCACGCCGCTAGTTAAGACATCGTAAGTGTCGACCAAAAGCAGGGCGTTGTCCGGGTAGACTTCCGCCCACTTTTCAAAGGCTTCGAGTTCGGTTGGGTAGCTTTGAACCCAGGCGTGGGCCATGGTGCCGGCAACCGGGATGTTGTACTTGGCTGCTGACAAGACGTTGCTGGTTGACCCGCAGCCGCCGATAACGGCAGCTCTGGCGCCCAGAACGGAAGCGTCCGGGCCTTGGGCCCGGCGGGCACCAAATTCCATGACTGGCCGGCCAGCCGCGGCCAGGTTGATCCGGCGGGACTTGGTGGCGATCAAGGACTGGTGGTTGATTAGGTTAAGGACGAAGGTTTCCAGCAATTGACATTGAATCAAAGGCCCCTTGACCGTCAGGATTGGCACCCGCGGGAAGACCGGGGTGCCTTCTGGAATCGCGTATACGACGCAGTCGAAGGTCATGGTTTCCAGGTAGGAAATGAATTCAGCGCTGAAGAGATTGAGGGACTTCAGGTAGTCGATGTCTTCCTTGGTGTAGTGGAAGCCCCGCAGCTGTTCAACGACTTGTTCCAGGCCGGCGGAGACGACGAAGCTGCCGTTGTCTGGAACAGTCCGGTAAAAGACGTCGAAGACGGCTTCGGTATCTCTTGGCAGGGTTTCAAAGTAGCCGTTAGCCATTGAGAATTCGTACAGGTCGGTAATTAACGCGTGTGATAGAGACATAGTGTAAAAATCTGCTTTCTCAAAAATATAACTGTTAAAAGTAAAAATAAAAACTTAAACGGTAAAGGTTAGTCGACGACTTCAGCGCCCAAGCAGGACTTGAAGTGGTTCAGTGCCCATTCCTGTCCCGCGTCGTTTAAAGCGGCAACCGCCTTTTCGTGCACCGTGATGTCGTAGCCATGGTTGTAGGCGTCCATGGCGGTGTGCAGGACGCAGATGTCCGTGCAGACCCCGGCCAGGTGAACCCGGCTGACCTTGCGTTCACGCAAGAAGAGGTCCAGGCCGGTAGCGCAGAAGGCAGAGTAGCGTGACTTGTCCAAGACAAGGACGTGCTCGTCGTCTTGATGTTTATTATACCAAGTTTGCAGGGGTCCGTAGAACTCCCGGCCCCAGGTATTTGGCAGGTTGTGGGGCGGGAAGAGCTTGGTTTCCGGGTGGTAGGGGTTGCCCTTAAAGTGCTTGTCGGTTGGCAGGATAACCCACTTGCCGGCGGCCAAAAACTGGTCGGCTAAGCTGACGATCTGGCCAGCCAAGGCCTGGGCAGGTGCCCCGCAGGTCAGAGCGCCTTTGTCATCTACGAAGTCATTGGTATAGTCAATGATCAAGAGTGCTTCATTTTCCATCTTTTTCTTCCTCTTTTGTTAAAAGTATAACTTACCTAAAATAGAATAAAAACAAAAAGTAAAATAAACTTTTACTCGCTTGACGTAAACTTTACTCCAGAAAAGATTAATTTGCAAGTTTTTCAGACAAAGAGGGTAAATTAAGCGATTTTTTACCAACAAAAACGGAACTTTCTTTATACAAGATCCGGCAAGATCTATAATTAGGAGTGGAAAGCAGGAATAATTATTGACAAAGAAAGAGTGTAAAAAATGAAGAAGAACAGGAAAAATTTGGCCCTGCTTCTGCTGGCGGCCAGCTTGCTTGCCGGTTGCGCGGGTCAAAGCAATAGTCAGTCCAGTCAATCCAGCCAGGCTAAGAGCGAGAAGAAGGCGGAAAGTAAGGCCAACTCTAAGTCGGCGGCTAAATCCGCGGCCAGTTCTGCCGTTAGTTCGACAAAATCCTCCTCAAGCCGGGCCAGCTCTAAGTCCGCGGCTTCCAGCAGCCAAAGGGCAGATGCAAACCGGATGGGGACTTTAACTAGTCAATTAAGGGTCAAGCTGCCGGGGATGCTTTTGCCGGCGGCTGACGGCTTAGGCCAGGGCAGCAGCAACTTGAATATCCGCTACACCAGCTCAAGCAGCCAGAATGTTGTTTACTACAGCGTCGGAAATAGCCCGCTGGCCTTAAATGACAGCCGGATTGCCAGTGAGAAGCCATATGCCGTTTTAACGGAAAAAAAGAATGTGGCTGACGCCAGCAGCTTGATTAATTACCAAGAGCCCAAGACTGGTCTGCCAGCGGTTAAGATTGCCGGCAATGTGACTGGGACAGAAGAAGGGGCGGCTGGGTCGACTTATCTGCAGTTCAATCAGGGCCAGTGGTCCTTTGTCGTCCGGGCAAGTAATGTCCAGGGGCAAAAGCCGCTGCCAACGGCGAAAAAGCTGCTGGCGCTCTACCAGCAATATGGTCTGCCGGATACGGCGGCAAAGTCCAGCGTGCAGGTTGATGTTGGCGAAAGCCTAGGTTCTTTGAACACGGTGATCACCTGGGCCAAAGGGTCCAGCGTTTATCAGCTTAAGGCCCACAGTACGGAGACCGCCTTTAAGATGCTCAAGAGCCTTAACTAAATCTGAGAATAAGGTAAGCAATCGCGGCCCAGAGGATAAAGCCGGCGAAGATTGCTAAATAGAAGTAGGCCTTGCGGACCTTGTGGTGAAAGACCAGCATGCCTAGGCCGGACCCGGCAGGGGCCAGCAGGCCGCAGGTAAGCAGCAGCCGTTCGGGTATGCGCCAGGCGTGCATCCGGGCTTTAGCCTTGTCGATGCCGTAGAGGGCAAAGGCGATTAAGTTGATAAGCAGCAGGCTGCTTTGCCAAAAGTTGTTCATGTCGTCTCCTGGTTATTTCCTAGTTATTTTTAATAGAATTACAGGCCATTCTGCTTAGGCAGGATGGCTTTTTTGCAAAAATAAAAGCAAGGACTAGCCTTGCTTGTCGTTAGCCTTGCCCCAGAGGATATTGTTTTGCGTTTCCTTAAGGCAGTAGAGCTTTGGCGGCCGTCCGCTCTTGTGGTAATTCTTCTGCACGCCCAGCTCGGTAAAGAGGGAGCCATGGGTCTTGCGGAAGTTGGAGTTGTCGATCTCATCGACTGTGGTCTGGAAGAAGGGGGCGTAGACCTCGCGGGCTTCGCGGAGGGTGAATTCGGGGCCAAGGATCTGCAGGATGCTGGGCTGGTAGTCCAGTTTGTTGCGGATGCGCTGGATGGCCACGGCGATGATTTCGTCATGGTCAAAGGCCAGGGCGTGGGAATTTTCCGCTAATTCAAAGGTCAGGTCCTTGTCAGCGGAAAAAAGCTCATACTTGTGGCCGAAGTTTTCAAAGGCGAACCAGGCAACATCGCTGGCTCCGTAGCCGGGCCGCAGGTTTGGCATGGCGGGCAGGTAGGTCATGTAGGTTAAGGCCAGGGCCCGCTCGCCGGGCGTCCGGTGGGGGGAGGTAAAGGTGGCCAGCTGTTCGGTGGAAGTTTCCGGCAGGTCAAGGCCGATTTTTTCTTTGATCAAGCGCACGGCAGCCTGGTCGGCACTTTCGTTTTCCCGAAGGAGGGTTTCCGGCAGGGCCCAGCGGTCCGCGAAAGGTTCGTCCTTGCGCTTGACTAAAAGCAGCTGAACCCGGTGTTTTTCCTTGTTAAAGCTCCAGATCAGGTTGGTGATGGTGATCAAGGGGCGTTCGACTATCTTTTCTAATTCAGGCATCAAAACGTCTCCTTTCAGTTTTACTACTATCATTATATCATCATTGCGAAGGTGGATTGCTCGTGGAAGAGGGATGAAAAATCAGTCTGATTGCCAAAAAGCGAGTTAGAAATGGAGAAGCTGCTTGCGAAAGCAAGAACTACTTGAAGACGAAAGCCAAGCTTCAAGCATGCTATCGCAAGGCAAGCAATATCCAAAACGACTTGATGCACAAGTTTACGACCGAACTGGTTAATGACTACGACAAGATAGTGATCGAAAATCTGTCGGTTAAGGGTATGCTGATGAGCTATATAGCTTCAAAGGGTGTTCATCGGTCGATGTTTGGCAAGTTTAAGCAGATCTTGACTTACAAGTGCGATTGGTACGGCAAAGACCTTATCCTGGCAAATAAGCTGTATCCGTCTACTCAGCGTTGTGCGGCTTGTGGCAATGTCAAAAAGGGCGATGACAAGATCACCCTTTACGGAAACAAGAAGCATGGTACTAAACACAATGAGTACATCTGCTACAACAAAAAATGCCCGAACTACAATAAAGTCGTAGATCGGGACAAGAATGCGATGCTTAGTCTTTTAGCGCTGACTGAGCATCCAGAATTAAATCATGCGCTATAAATATTAAAGAAAGGAGAGTTAATGGCTAAGGCCCTGGCCTTAGCCATGCGGGTTGGCTGTACCCGAGGATTGGCGAGAGCCTTTCCATGAAGTTGCAAGAGTGGTGCTTCGGTACCTGCGCTGGTCAATGCGGTTACCCCCTTGTTGGGATATCGGAATACCGGTGATGACGGCAATAAGAAAAATATCTGTATTTATGTCTTCGGACATACGTAGTCAAAGATTACTATTTGGCTACATTGCACACGTTTTTTGCAGCAGGCTGTACGATGTTTTTTAACAAGAAAGAAAACGAAGCAGAAGAAGCATTTAAGAAGCAATTGGAAACTGTCGCAAATGACCCGGCAGTCAAGGCAAACGCGGCTTTGAGCAAGCTGATTGAAGCAGCTGTTAAGAAGGCTGAAAAGTCAGAATCAATTCGCTCAATTGCGTCTAACCTGGATACCCAATTGCGGTCCAACTTTGCTGAAAACGAACTGCCAAAGGCCGTTATCAGCCTGCAACTGGACTTGGCTCGCTACTCTGCGGTTGGCGCTAGTGGAGTAGTTCTGAAATAATCTACTGAAAACTTAATCATATTAAAATAAGTGCTGCTGAAGCTTGGTATTCCTTCTTCAACAGCACTTATTAATTTATTTTGAGCAAAAAGTGAAAAAGCGCTACGCTTTGCTCATGATTGGTGCTACAATTGTCGCAAATAAAGCAGATTAGGTATGATGTTTGATTTTAAGGAGGAGTTGCTATGTACCAAGCTTCACGCCTTCCACTTTGGGAACGTGTTTTCCATATTGTCGGTGACAGCACGATTTTCTGGCTGTGGCACCACCTTTTAATCGTGGCTTTAGGCCTTTTAACCTTGCTTGGCTTGTGATCTACCTGGTTGTCAGCGGTATCCGGCAAAAAACGTCGCTAAAGCTGTCTGGCCAGTCGTCATTTTCTGTTCCTGCCTGGGCCTGGTCTACTTTGCCATGAGCTACGCAATTATCGACTAAAATAGAAAAAGCAAAGTGCTGCTTGAGCCAGATATTCCGGCTTTGGCTGCACTTTTTTCATCCCTCCACGTAAAAAGCATGAAACATTGTCAAGCAAAAGTAACCAAAAATATTCATACAAAGGCCAAAAAGGGCCCGATTTCTTTGGTATAATAAGATAATTACAAATGTTTCACGGAGGAGTGAGTGGAATAAGATGAATACGCCACGATCACGCGAAGGTAACCTTGTCCGTTACCTCGTCTATTTTGTAGTTTTTGTTTTCACGGCCCTGGCCGACAACCTGGCGATCAAGAGCCCGTCCATCAGCATCTGGAACGTGATCCTGTTCCTGGTTCTGGCGGCCATGTGCCTGCTCTTTTACATTTACCGCTACAACCGTGAACAGCGCTTCTTCGATTCACGCTTCAATGTCCCCTGGCTGAGCAGTTTCAACTTCACCTTGCTCTTAAGCTTCGTGGTTGCCGCCGGCCGGATCGGGATTTCCTACCTGCAGCTCTACAAAGGCATGCCTGCCTCGGGTCTGCAGCTGGCCTATGCCTCTCATTCCACCAGCGCCTTATACTGGTTCATGATGCTAGCCAATGGGTTAGTCTTGCCGATCCTGGAAGAGTACCTCTGCACCGGTTTCTTGTTCAACTACTGGTTCAGAACTGAGAAAAAGGGCGTGGCCTACGTCGGCATAATCTGCTCGGGTCTCTTTTACGCTATCTTGACCTTCCAGTTCACTCCCGCAATCTTTGCCTTCAACTTTGCCTTTGGCATGCTTTTCGCCTGGAGCTACCTCAGCACCCAGACCATCTGGCTGCCTCTTTACCTGGCAGCCTTAAACGGGGTCTTGACGGTTGTGACCATCGCCGTTTAACTGAAGAGAGTAAAAAATAAGCGGGGCCGTTTGGCCTCGCTTATTTTTTTGTTAATTTATGGTATAAAAAAAGCGGATAGAGTGAATCGAACCCTCATCTCTAGCTTGGGAAGCTAGCGTTCTACCATTGAACTATACCCGCAAGATATTTTAAGTATAGCATGGAAAAAAACTTTCGCCAAGTCCTTTTAGCAACTTTTTTCAAAAAGATTCTTCCGGCCCGGCGGGAGTGGTTTAATCTATTTGTTATTTTTGCTAAAATGATAATAATAACGCCCGATAGAAACAATTTAACAAAGAATTTAGCAAAGGAAAGCGAAGAATGACGAAAGAAATTATTTTGACTGGCGACCGGCCAACCGGCAAGCTGCACATCGGCCACTACATCGGCTCCTTGAAGAACCGGGTCATGCTCCAAAACACCGGCAAGTATGACTCTTACATTATGATTGCTGACACCCAGGCCTTGACTGACAATGCCCGCAACCCGGAAAAGATCCGCAACTCCCTGATCGAAGTTGCCCTGGACTACCTGGCTGTTGGCTTGGATCCGGAAAAGTCAACCATCTTTGTCCAGTCCCAAATCCCGGCCCTGTTTGAACTGACCACTGACTACATGGACCTGGTAACCCTGTCCCGGCTGGAAAGAAACCCTACTGTTAAGACGGAAATCAAGCAAAAGGGCTTCGGTGACTCCCTGCCAGTAGGCTTCTTGACCTACCCGGTTGCCCAAGCCGCTGACATCACTGCCTTCAAGGCGACCTTAGTCCCAGTCGGCGATGACCAGGAACCAATGCTGGAACAAACCCGGGAAATCGTCCGCAGCTTTAACCGGACCTACAATGTCGACGTCCTGGTTGAACCAAAGGGCTACTTCCCGCCTAAGGGCCAGGGCCGCCTGCCAGGACTGGACGGCAACGCCAAGATGTCCAAGTCCCTGGGCAACGCCATCTACCTGTCTGATGATGCGGAAACGGTTAAGAAGAAGGTTATGTCCATGTACACCGACCCTAACCACATCCACGTGGAAGACCCCGGTCAGGTTGAAGGCAACACCGTCTTCACTTACCTGGACGTCTTTGACCCGGACAAGGACACTGTTGCCCAACTTAAGGAAGACTACCAAAAGGGCGGGTTAGGTGACGTCAAGATCAAGCGCTACTTAAACAAGGTCCTGGAAGCTGAACTGGCCCCAATCAGAGAACGCCGGCAAAAGTACGCTGAAAACCTGGATGCCGTTTACGACATGCTCTACCAAGGTTCACAAAAGGCCAACCAGGTGGCTGACCAAACCTTGCAGGAAGTCCGTGACGCGATCGGCTTCAACTACTTCAAGAACCGAGGCTAATATGACGCGCAAACGAATTCCCTGGAAACAGTACTTTATGATGCAGGCCCTGGTGATCGCCCAGCGGTCAACCTGTGACCGGGCCCTGGTCGGCAGCGTCCTGGTCAAGGACAAGCGGATCCTCAGCACTGGCTACAACGGGTCAGTTTCCGGCCAGGACCACTGCGATGACGTGGGCCACCAGCTGGTCGATGGCCACTGCGTGCGGACGATTCACTCTGAAATGAACAGTCTGATTTCCTGCGCGAAAAACGGGGTCTCAACCGACAACACGGAAATCTACGTGACTCACTTCCCATGCTACAACTGCACCAAGCACCTGCTGCAGGCCGGGGTGATCAAGATCAACTATTATTATGATTATCACGACAGTCCTTTGGCCATTCAACTGCTGCGTGATAGTGGAGTACCTTATGAACAAATTAAGCTTGACCGCCAATTCGTCGAAGAACTGGCACACAAACTTGAAGACAGCAGCGACTAGGCTGGCCTGGCTCCTGGCCTTAGTCTGCCTTTTTCCCCTGGTGACCGGGGCCAGCAGCTTCTTCGTCCAGGACAATGCCGGCATCATCAATTCCGACACCTGGAAAATGGTTGACCAAAAGAATGCCAAGTACCAGAAGTCTGACCAGCACCCGATCGTGATCGTCGAGACCCTGCAAAATGCCAAAAAGACCCAGCCGGCCGGCTTGAGCAAGGCAAGCAGAACCCTCTATATTGTGATCAACGTGCAAAAGGACGGGACTAAGAAGGCCTATCTTTACAGCAGCAGCGACCTGCACAGCCAGTTTACCGCCCAGGTCCGGGCCAACATCCTCAGCCACACGGCTTCCAAAATCACGGCTGATGACCCGATCGCCTTCAATGAAGGGGTGCAGGAGCTGTTCAAGATTTCCGTGACCTTGATCGACCAAAGCCTCGGCTTTAAAAAGGACTCCCTTGACCTGTCCAGCGAGGAAGTGAACCGGGTGATCAAGCCAGCTGACCTCAGAATTCCGATCATGCTGGCCCTGTTGGTCTTGATCGCGGCCGTGATCATCTTCCTGCGCTTTACGATAAGACGGCAGGCTAGAAAATAAAGGTTTTTCACAGAAAAAACAAATAAAAACGCTAACTTTACATATAAGTGGTTTACAAGCCTGCTTTAAGCGTGTATAGTCTTCTATGTAAAGTTAAAAAGAGAGCAAATGAACTGTTAGGTGAGACTCCTACGTGAACACACGCTATCGCCCAGAAACATCCAGAGATGCCAACGGGTTAAATAGAAATTGTCGAAATAAGGCACTTTCCAGGTAGCTAGCATGTGCTTACGTCACGTAGTGTTAAAGCTGAGCGATTAGTTAATGGCGTGGCCCTATTTGGAAGGTCCCCCTTACGGTTTGTAAGGGGGATTTTTTGGTTCGTTTGCGAAGTTGTCATAGAGGGGAGAACTATTATGCTCAACAAGACAATGAACAAAGCTGCCAGCGATGACGCAAAGCGGGTTGCAAGAATTGCCCTGGAAAAGCGGAGCGTGACTTTGGCCCAATTGCATACCAACAGCAACGGCCTCAGCACTGAAGAAGCAGCCAATATCCGGAAAAAGACCGGAACCAACGAGATCGCGAGCAGCAGCCAAGCCAGCAAGCTCCACTTCCTGGTCGAAGCTTTCCTGACTCCGTTTACCCTGGTCCTGCTCATTTTGGCGACGATGTCCTTGTTCACCAACTACATCTTCGTCCCGCAAAGGGAAAAGGACCTCAGCACCGTTATCATCATGGTGGTCATGGTCCTGGTTTCCGGGATTACGTCCTTCATCCAGAACGTCCGCACTTCCAACGCCGTCCGGTCCCTTTTGAAGATGGTTTCTGTCACGACCAACGTGCGCCGGGACGGCAAGGACCAGGAAATCCCGACCAAGGACGTGGTGGTCGGCGACATCATCAACGTTTCAGCCGGGGACATGGTTCCAGCTGACATGAAGCTTTTGTCCAGCACTGACCTGTTCTGCTCAGCCAGTTCCTTGAACGGGGAATCAACGCCGACGGAAAAGAATGCCAACTTTGTCCCAACCCCGGACAAGATGGAAAACTACCTGGACTACCCAAACATCCTTTTTAAAGGCACGACTATTGTCTCCGGCTCCGGCCGCGGGGTGGTCTTCGCCACTGGCGAGCACACCGTGTTCGGCAAGATTGCAGCTCAGATCGCCGACACCGAAATGAAGGAGACGACTTTTGACACCGGGATCAAGAACATCTCCAAGCTGCTCTTGACCATGACGGCCATCATCACGCCTCTGGTTCTCGTGGTCAACGGCTTGACCAAGGGCAACTGGACTGATGCCTTGATCTTCGCCATCGCTACGGCGGTGGGCCTGACGCCGGAAATGTTGCCAGTCATCGTGACCACCAACCTGGTCCGGGGCAGCCTGGAAATGAGCAAGCACCAGACCATCGTCAAGAAGATGAACTCTATCCAGAACTTCGGTTCAGCCGACATCCTCTGCACTGACAAGACCGGGACCTTGACCCAGGGCCAGGTCATCCTGGAAAAGCACTATAACCTGGAAATGCGGGAAACCGACCGGGTTTTGAAGATGGCCTACCTGAACTCTTACTACCAGACCGGGATGAAGGATCTGATCGACCAGGCAGTCATTGACGTGGCTGATGACGACCTGGACACCAGCGAAATCCAGCGGGACTACCACAAGATCGACGAAATTCCTTTTGACTTCCAGCGCCGGCGGATGAGCGTGGTGGTTGCCAACTCTGACCAAAAGCACGGCGAGCACCTCCTGGTTACCAAGGGGGCAGCTGAAGAAATGTTGGCCGTCTCCAGCCAGGTGGAAATCGGCGGCCAGATCCTGCCTTTGACTGAAGAAAGAAAAAAGCAGATTTTTAAAGATATCGACGACTTGAACAGTGACGGGATGCGGGTTATCGTCTTGGCCTACAAGGTTGACCCGTCTCCAGTCGGCAAATTCACGGTTGATGATGAAAGCGACTTGATCGTGATCGGCTTCTTGACCTTCCTGGATCCGCCAAAGGAAAGCGCCAAAAATGCCCTGGCTAGCCTCAACCGGGACGGCATTACCGTTAAGATTTTAACCGGGGACAATGAAGCCGTTACCCGGGCCGTGGCCTTGAAGGTCGGCCTTAACATCGATACGGTTTACGGGCAAAAGGACCTGATCGGCAAGAGCGATGAAGAACTGGCCAAGATCGTTGAAGAATGCGACATCTTCGTCAAGCTGTCACCGGAATGGAAGACCAAGATCATTGATGTCCTGCAGAAAAACGGCCACACGGTCGGCTACATGGGTGATGGGATCAACGATGCCCCGGCCATGAAGCAGGCGGACGTCTCTATCTCAGTTGACTCAGCTGTCGACGTGGCCAAGGAATCAGCGGACATCATCCTTTTGCAGAAGGACTTGAGCGTCCTGGAGCACGCGGTCCGGATCGGCCGCAAGACCTTGACCAACACCATGAAGTACATCAAGATCACCCTGTCTTCCAACTTCGGGAACATCTTGTCCATCATGGTCGCCTCAGTCTTCCTGCCGTTCTTGCCAATGCTGCCGCTGCAGCTCTTGATTTTGGACCTGCTCTACGGAACCAGCTGCCTGGCTTTGCCCTTTGACAGCGTGTCTGAAGACTACCTGCACGTGCCGCGGGAATGGGCAACCAAGAACATGCCGAAGTTCATGTTATACTTTGGGCCGACGTCATCAATTTTTGACGTCATCACCTTTGCCGTCCTCTTCTTTGTAATCTGCCCAGCCCTTACTGGCGGCAGCTACGCTTCCTTAGGACCGGCAGGGCAGCTGGCCTTCATGACCATCTTCCACACCGGCTGGTTCGTGGAATCCCTCTGGACCCAGGAAATGGTCATCCACGCCTTGCGCGACGAACGTCTGCCGCTTATCCAGCAGCGGGCATCAAGCACAGTCATGCTTGCTACTTTCGGGGCTGCTATCTTCGGGACCCTGCTGCCATTTTCAAAATTGGCCGGAGCCATGAAGTTCGTCCACTTGAACGAAGAATTCCTGTGGATCGTGGCTGGCCTCCTGGTCTGCTACCTGCTTTTGACGACAGTCGTCAAGCACTTCTACATGAAGAAGGAAAAATTCTTGATTTAACTGAAAAAGAACGGTCTTTAGTAAAAAGGCCGTTCTTTTTTGCCCGAAAGCCCGTTAAATCGCCGATTGGCTTTATAAGGTAAGGCTTTTTGTTGTATGATAGAGAGTATAGAATTTTTGAGGAGATCAAGCACTATGGCAGATAACAAGAAAACTTTTTACATTACCACGCCAATCTACTATCCGTCTGGCCGTTTGACCATCGGCAACGCCTACACGACGGTAGCAGCGGACACCATGACCCGCTACAAGAAAGCCCGCGGCTATGATACCTTCTTCTTGACCGGGACCGACGAACACGGCTTGAAGATCGAACAAAAGGCCGAAAAGCTGGGCATGAAGCCAAAGGCTTACCTGGACGGCATGGTCAAGGACATCAAGGAACTGTGGAAGAAGCTGGACATCAACTACGACAAGTTCATCCGGACCACTGATGAAGAACATGTCAAGGCTGTCCAGAAGATTTTTGAAAAGCTGAAGGCCTCAGGTGACATCTACCTGGGTGAATACACCGGCTGGTACTCGGTTGAAGACGAAGAATACTTCACTGAATCCCAGCTGAAGGAAGTCTTCAAAGACGACCAGGGCAACGTTGTCGGCGGGATCGCCCCATCTGGCCACGAAGTTCAATTGGTCAAGGAACCATCCTACTTCTTCAAGATGAGCAAGTACGCTGACCGGCTTCTCCAGTACTACAAGGACCACCCGGAATTCATCCAGCCAAACTCCCGGGAAAAGGAAATGGTGAACAACTTCATCAAGCCGGGCCTGGAAGACTTGTCAGTTACCCGGACCACGGTTGACTGGGGGATCCCGGTGCCAAGCGACCCGAAGCACGTTGTTTACGTTTGGATCGACGCCTTGGCCAACTATATCACTGCCTTGGGCTATGGGTTAGAAGATGACTCCCTCTTCAAGAAGTACTGGCCAGCTGACGTCCACCTGGTCGGCAAGGAAATCGTCCGTTTTCACACCATTTACTGGCCAATCATGCTGATGGCCCTGGACTTGCCGCTGCCTAAGCAGGTCTTCGGCCACGGCTGGGTCTTGATCTACAAGGACAAGATGTCCAAGTCCAAGGGTAACGCCGTTTACCCGGAATCCTTGATTTCCCGCTACGGCCTGGACCCGGTCCGCTACTACCTGATGCGGGCCATCCCATTTGGAGCTGACGGTTCCTTTACCCCGGAAGACTTCGTTGAACGGACCAATTTTGACCTGGCCAACGACCTGGGCAACCTCTTGAACCGGACTGTTTCCATGATCAACCAGTACCAAAAGGGCCTGGTTGCCCCGGTTGACCAGGAACAGGACAAGTACGGCCAAGACCTGGCTGACGTTGCTGCCAAGGCCATCAGCGACTACTACGGCAACATGGACAAGATGCACTTCTCCAATGCTTTGGAAAATGTCTGGCAGCTGATTTCCCGGGCCAACAAGTACATCGATGAAACTACCCCATGGGTGTTGAACAAGGAAGGCAAGACTGAAGAACTTTCCAGAGTCATGAGCAACCTGGCGGAAAGCCTGCGCCTGGTAGCCATCATGATCGCTCCGGTTATGACCGAAACTCCAGGCAAGATGTTTGCCCAGCTGGGCCTGGACTGGGAAGACGAAAGCCAGAAGGACTTGCAGTTCGGCGGCTTTGCCTGGGACGTAAACGTCGTTGCCAAGCCAACTCCAATCTTCCCACGCTTGAAGAATGACGAAGAAGTGGCCTACATCAAGGAAGAAATGAAGAAGGCCAAGCCAAAGAAACAGTCAAGAAGAGAACAAAAGCAGGAAGAAAAGCAGATCACGATCGACGACTTTGCCAAGGTCAAGATCCAGGTCGGCAAGATCCTGTCTGTTGAACCAGTCAAGGGATCAAGCAAGCTCTTGATGTTCAAGCTAGACTTCGGCAAGACCGGCGAGCGGCAGATCTTGAGCGGGATCCGCAAGTTCTACCCAGATGAAAGCATCCTTTTGGGCAAGAAGGTTCTGGCTGTAACCAACTTGAAGCCGCGCAAGATGCTGGGCCACGAAAGCCAGGGCATGCTTTTGTCCAGCGAAGCTGACGGCGATGTTAAGCTGGCCCTGGTCGGCGACGAACACCCGGTAGGGGCTGAACTGGGCTAATGAAGATCTACGACAACCATACCCACTTAAACGACAAGCCTTTTGCCGGCAAAGAAGCCGATTATATCCAAAAAGCCAGGGACTTGGACGTGGTTGGGATGAACTGCGTGGGCCAGGACCCGGAAATGAACCTGGGCGCCCTGGAATTAGCTAAGCGCTTTGCCAATGTCAAGGCCATCATCGGCTACTGCCCGGACGTGGCTAAAGACTATGACCAGGCAGCTGAAGACCTGCTGGTTGAGCAAGTTAAAGGCGGCCAGGTAGTTGCTATCGGGGAAATCGGCCTGGACTACTACTGGGATGAGTCTCCCCGGGATGTGCAAAGGAAAGTTTTTGCCCGGCAGATTGAAGTTGCCCGCGATTTGCAATTGCCGGTAAATATCCATACCAGGGACGCCTTCGCGGACTGCTGGCAGATCTTGAAAGAAGCAGACCTGGAATACGGGGCGGTTTTGCACAGCTACAACGGGGGCCCTGAATGGACGGAAAAGTTCCTGGACTTGAACGTGAACTTTTCTTTCTCCGGGGTCGTTTCCTTCAAGAAGGCCGCGGAAGTGCATGAGTCAGCCAAGCTGGTTCCTTTGGACCGGCTTTTGGTTGAAACTGACGCGCCGTTTTTGACTCCGGTGCCTTACCGGGGACGGCAAAACGAGCCTGGCTATGTCCGCTACGTTGCCCAGGCGGTCGCGGACTTGAAGGGGCTGGATCTGGCCGAAGTTGCGGAAGCAACTTATGCTAATACAATGAGGATTTACGGATTAAATGCAGAAGAATTTTAACGCCGTCGTTGTCGTGGAAGGCAAGGACGATACGATGCGCTTAAAGCAGTTTTTTCCAGGAATTGAGACGGTCGAGACGAATGGCTCGGCCGTTTCTGATGCGGTCCTGGCCAAGCTGAAGAAACTGGCCCAAAGCCGCGAGATTATTGTTTTTACCGATCCTGACGTCAATGGCGAGCGGATCCGCCGGATAGTGACCGAAGCCGTGCCAACGGCCAAGCAGGCCTTTATTACCCGCAAAGAAGGCGAACCGCAAAAAAAGGGGAGCCTGGGGGTAGAGCACGCTTCAAAGGAAGCTTTAGAGCGGGCCTTGAGAGACTTACGCGAGGTCCAAGCCCAAAAGGCTGACTTTGACTACGGGGACTATGTCGACTTGGGCCTGGCCATGGGTCGCCAGTCCCGGCAATTACGGGAGGCAGTCGGGATCAAGCTGGGGATCGGCTATGCCAATTCCAAGCGTTTTTACCAGCGCCTGCAGACTTTTGGCATCAGTTTGGCTGAACTTAAGCAGGCAGTAGAGGAGGCGGAAAATGACCAACAGAATTCCAATCGCTAGTCCGGTAAGGACGGCGGCCATCGTCAATCGTTACTTTGTGCACGCCAAGAAGAACCTGGGCCAGAACTTCCTGGTTGACCTGGATGCCGTCCAGGGGATCGTCCGGGCAGCCGGGATTGAGCCCGGCGACCAGGTAGTGGAAGTCGGCCCGGGGATCGGCTCTTTGACTGAACAGCTGCTTTTAGCCGGAGGCAAGGTGGCGGCTTATGAAGTCGACCATAGCCTGCCGGAAATCCTGGCCAACGAACTGCCGGAAAAGGTGGACGGCCAAGACCTGGACCAGCGCTTCAAGCTGATCATGAAGGATGTTTTGAAGGCGGACTTTGCAACTGATCTGGCGGGCTTTTTTGATTTAAGCAAGCCCGTCAAGGTTGTGGCCAACTTGCCTTACTACATCACCACGCCGATTATTTTCAACCTGCTGGAATCCAGCCTGGACTTTACCAGCCTGACCTTGATGATGCAAAAGGAAGTGGCTGAGCGTCTGGCTGCCCAGCCGGGCTCTAAGGTCTATGGCCCCCTGTCCATTGCCGTGCAGACTCAAATGAGCGTGGACCTGGCCTTGGAAGTTGGGCACGCTTCCTTCATGCCCCAGCCAAAGGTTGACTCAGCCGTAGTGGTTTTAACGCCTTTGGAAAAGCCAGCTGACGTTGGCGACCGCAAGCAGTTCAACCGGGTGGTTAAGCTCTGCTTTGCCCAGCGGCGCAAGACCCTGGCCAACAACATGAAGACTTTGCTTCCAGACAAGGAAGACCGGGAAAAGCTGCTGGCCGACCTGGACCTAGGCCCGCGCCAGCGGCCGGAACAACTGGCCATCAGCGATTTCATCAGAATCAGCCAGGCTATAGCGGAAATGAATAAATAATTCAGTCTTGATTTGAATAGGAAATTATGTTATAATGTTCTAATAAAGGAGTGTCATAATTGCCAATCAATATTCAAGACATTAAGCAGAAGTTAGATACCCACCTAGGCGAAGAGTTGACAATCGTTGCCCAAGCGGGCCGCAAGAAGGTAACCAGACGCCGCGGCATTTTGACGAACACGTTTCCTGCCGTGTTTGTAGTGGCTCTGGACCAGGACAGTAATAATTTTGAACACGCATCATACAGCTACACTGATGTTTTGACCAAGAACATCCTGCTGGAATTTGATGATGAAAGCGATGCAGAGTAAAAATACGAATTTTTGCACTAACATTTCTTGAAAATGTTAGTGATTTTTTTTGCCCTTTAGAGTATATTAGTATAAGTACAAAAACAGACATTAGGAAGGAAAGAGAATGAAACGTTCTGAAAGATTAGTAGATATGACCAAGTTTTTGATGGAGCGCCCGCATACTTTGATTGCTCTGCCCTTTTTTGCCAAGCGCTACGGGGCAGCGAAGTCATCAATCTCTGAAGACTTGGCCATTTTGAAGCACACCCTGGCCAGCAACGAGGATGGGATCCTGGAGACCGTTGCCGGGGCAGCCGGCGGGGTCCGCTATATCCCGTTCTTAGGCCAGAAGCCGGCTGAGAAGTACCTCAAGGACCTGGCAGGCCGCATCCAGGACTCCAGCCGGATTCTGCCGGGCGGCTTTGTCTACCTGTCAGATATTTTGGGCAGGCCATATGACCTGGAGATGATCGGCAAGCTGATCGCCACCCGCTATGCTTACGCCAATATCGAAGCCGTCATGACGGTGGAAACCAAGGGGATTTCTTTGGCCAATGCCGTGGCCAGCTACTTGAACGTCCCAGCGGTAACCGCCCGCAAGCGGTCCAAGGTGACGGAAGGGGCTACTGTGTCCGTTAACTACATGTCCTCTTCAACTTCCCGGGTAGCCAAGATGGAGTTGCCGACCCGGGCCCTGGGCAAGGATACGAACGTTCTGATTGTGGACGACTTCATGAAGGGCGGCGGCACTCTGGACGGGATGCGGCAACTGGTCAAGGAATTTGATTGCCAGGTGGCCGGCGTCTGTGTTCTTTGCGAAACTGAATATGAAGAGGAACGCAAGATCAAGGACTACGTTTCCTTGGTCAACATTGACCAGATCGACAGTGAAAAGGAAATCATCCTGGCTCAGCCGGGCAACTTTTTGACTAGAACTAACTTCGACCGTTTCTAAATGTTACAATATAAGCTAGCCATGAAGGCTAGCTTATTTTGATTTAGAAGGTTATAAACAGATGGGAAAATATGTCGTAGTTTTGGCTGCCGGCAAGGGCACCAGAATGAAATCCAAGCTTTACAAGGTCTTGCACCAGGTTTGCGGCAAGGCCATGGTTGAACATGTCGTTGATGCCGCCAGAGCGGTCAAGCCAAGCAAGATCGTGACCATTGTCGGCCACGGGGCAGAAGACGTGGAGAAAGTCTTGGCGGGCAAGTCTGAATTTGCCATGCAGGAAGAGCAGCTGGGCACCGGCCACGCGGTTATGCAGGCGGAAGGCCAGCTGGCTGCTTTGGAAGGGGCAACGCTGGTCGTAACCGGGGATACCCCGCTTTTTACCAGTGAAACTTTCGAAAAGCTCTTCGCCTACCATGAAGAAGAAGGCAACGCGGCCACGGTTTTGACGGCTGAAGCTCCGGATCCTTTTGGCTACGGGCGGATCATCAGAGATGACCAGGGCAATGTTTTGCGGATCGTGGAACAAAAGGACGGCAAGCCGGAAGAACTGAAGGTCAAGGAAATCAACACCGGGGTCTTCTGCTTTGACAACCAGGACTTGTGGGCTGCTTTGAAGCAAGTCGGCAACGACAACTCTCAAGGCGAGTACTACTTGACTGACGTTTTGGAAATTTTACGCAAGGCCGGCAAGAAGGTCGGGGCTTACAAGATGCCGGACTTCAGCGAAAGCCTGGGGGTAAACGACCGGATCGCCCTGGCTGAAGCCACCCGGATCATGCAAAGAAGAATCAATGAAGGGCACATGCGGGACGGGGTTACCTTTATCGACCCCGCCACGGCTTACATTGACGCTGACGTGGAAATCGGTAATGACACGGTGATTGAAGGCGGCGTGACAATTAAAGGCCACACCGTGATCGGGTCAGACTGCTTGATCACTTCCGGGTCAAGAATCGTTGACAGCCAGATCGGCAACGGCGTGACGGTAACTTCTTCCACGATTGAAGAATCAATCATGGAAGACAACACGGACATCGGGCCAAACTCCCACTTGCGGCCAAAGGCTTTGATTAAGCGGGGAGCCCACCTGGGCAACTTCGTGGAAGTCAAGAAGGCGGAAATTGGCGAAAACACCAAGGTCGGGCACCTGACTTACGTTGGGGATGCTACTTTGGGCAAGGACATCAATGTCGGCTGCGGGGTCATCTTCTCCAACTTTGACGGGGTCAAGAAGTTCCACACGACGGTTGGTGATAAGTCCTTCATCGGGGCCGGGTCAACCCTGGTTTCTCCGATTAATGTGGCCGACCATGCCTTTATCGCGGCTGACTCAACCATTACCAAGGACGTTGGCAAGTATGAAATGGCCATCGCCCGGGGCCGGCAGGTCAACAAGGAAGACTACTGGCACAAGCTGCCTTTGTCTGAAGACGAAGAATGGAAATAATCTCGAAAAGGAGCTCCGGCTCCTTTTTTTAATAAGTAAAATGCATCCGTTTACAGTAGCTTTTAAGGAAAAATTGCCTTTCTTTTGAGAACTTTAATAAGCAATTTTTAAACAGAGGGTGTATAATCTAGGCAATGTACAAAAAGAAGCAAGAAAGGTTTGCATATCGATGAAGTTTACTAAGAAAATTGCTTTTGCATCAGCATCATTGGCTTTGACCATGGCTACTCCAGCCGCCCTGCTTACTCAAAACGCGGCTTTTGCCAAGACCACCACGGTTAAGCAAGCAACCAAGGTTAAGGTAACTAAGAAGACCACTCCTTTTTACCACAAGGACGGTTCTAAGTTCACCAAGAAGAAGCCTTACGTTTACGGCAGCTGGAAGAGCACTGTAGCTTACAAGAACACCAGCTACAACGTAGTTAAGACTGTAACCATCAAGGGTGCTAAGTACTACTACATCGGCAACGACGCTTACCTGAAGGCCAGCGACGTCAAGGTAACTGCAACTAAGACGGTTAAGTCCAGCTCAACTTCAAGCGCAAAGAAGGCAAGCACTAGTTCAAGCAAGACTACTTCCAAGAAGACTAGTTCAACTTCAAGCTCAAGCAAGTCTAGCTCCAAGAAGACTAGTTCAACTTCCAGCTCAACTTCAAGCAGCTCTTCTTCCAAGAAGACCAGCTCAAAGAAGACTGTAACTCAAATTCAAGTAACTAAGAAGACCACTCCTTTCTACCACAAGGACGGTTCAAAGTTCACTAAGAAGAGCCCATACGTTTACCAAGGCTGGAAGAGTACTGTAGCTTACAAGGGGACCAAGTACAAGGTTTCCAAGACTATCACCATCAAGGGAAGCAAGTACTACTACATCGGCAACAGCGCCTACCTGAAGGCCAGCGCCGTTAAGGTAATCGCATCTAAGTAATCCAGAAGAAACTTTGACAATTGTCAGAGCTTTTTTCTTTGCCCGAAAACAGACGATTTTTTCTATCCGCTTGAAAAACAAAAGGCTTTCTTGCTCTTCTTTCAGGTCAAAACAGGAGTAAGAGGAATTTTTTGCTTAAAAACTGAACACAAATCCCTTTTTTCCAACAAAAGAATGCCGGATTTTGTTAGAATAGAACTGTTAAATGCTGTTTTTTTCGGAGGGAATTATGTCTTACAAGGACAACATCAAGCTTTTTGCGCTTAACTCAAACAAACCGTTGGCAGAAAAGATCGCTAAGCGGATGGGGTTAAAGCTTTCAACCTCAAGCGTCGTTCGCTTCAGCGACGGTGAAATTCAAGTCGACATCGACGATTCTGTCCGTGGCAAGGACGTCTTCTTGATCCAATCCACAAGCGCGCCGGTCAACGACAACCTTATGGAACTTTTGATCATGATCGACGCTGTCCGCCGGGCCAGTGCCGCTTCCGTAAACATCGTCCTGCCTTACTACGGCTACGCTCGTCAAGACCGGAAGACCCGGGCCAGAGAACCAATCACTGCTAAACTGGTCGCAGACATGATTCAAGCTGCCGGGGCTGACCGCGTCCTCTCACTGGACCTGCACGCTCCGCAAATCCAAGGTTTCTTCGACATCCCTGTCGACAACTTGATGGGCGCTCCTTTATTGGCTGACTACTTCCTGAGCAACCACCTGGAAGAAGACGCTGTTGTCGTTTCTCCAGACCACGGTGGCGTTACCCGGGCAAGAAAATTAGCTGAATTCCTGGGCACTTCAATCGCCATCGTCGACAAGCGCCGGCCAAAGGCCAACGTTTCCGAAGTCATGAACATCATCGGTGACGTCAAGGGCAAGCGGGCCATCTTGATTGACGACATGATCGACACTGCCGGCACTATCACCCTGGCTGCCCAGGCCTTGAAGGACGCCGGTGCTACCGAAGTTTACGCCTGCGCGACCCACGCCGTTTTGTCCGGCCCAGCCGTAGACCGCTTGAACAATTCCGTAATCAAGAGCCTGGTCTTGACCGACTCAATCCAACAGCCAGCCGAAAAGAACCTCGATAAGATGATTCTCGTTTCCGTTGGGCCTTTGATGGGTGACGCTATCAAGCTGATCATGGAACACAAGCCAATGAGTCCGCTCTTTGACACTCGTTACGACGCTAACAAGTACAAGGACAAGTAAGGACCTGTATGCAAAAACAACCGCTGCAAATTCTGCAACGGTTGTTTCCTTTTGGAAATTATTCTTTTGCCTTATTTTTTCGTAAGCAATTCCCCGTTTTTCAGGTACTGCTGAAAATCTGCCTGCTTGAGCATGGCAACCGGGAAGAAGAAGCGCTCATCGCCCTGCAGGGTTCCGTTTAAGGCCTTGACCAGGGGGCTGAGCTGGGACAACTCAATCAAGCTGCCGTCTTCCTGCATGATCTCGATCTGGCTGTTGGCGTTCTTGCCACTTGGCTTATAAGCGTCATATGGCTCGTCAAAGGCTGACCCTACTCCGGTATAGTAGTCCGGGTCAAAGCCGGCCTTCTTGATCAAGTCCTTTAATTGCGGTAAAAGCTGCTTGCTTTCTTCGTTGATCTTCGCGCTGGCTAAAGGCCGCCGGAAGAGGTAGCGCTTGGTTAGGTCCGCTAAAACCGGGTCGCTGGACTCAGTCCACATGCTGAAGTTGGTCTCTATGACCCCGTCATCCATCTTCAAGTAGTCTTGCAAGTCCCAGGTCCCGGCCAAAAATCTGGCTAAACTTGGCGTAACCGGCAGTTCTTTTTCCTGGTAGAGGTACTGGGCCCGCTTCAAAAGGTGGTGAAGGATGACCTCCATGGACCGGTTGACCCGGTGGTAGTAGATCTGCTGGTACATCTGGTAGCGGGAGACGATATAGTCTTCAACGGCGTGCATCCCGTTAGCCGTAAAGCAAACCCCTTTTTCATAAGGGCGGATGACCCGCAAGATCCGGGACAGGTCGAATTCCCCATAAGAAGCCCCCGTGAAGTAGGCATCCCGCAAAAGGTAGTCCATCCGGTCGGCGTCCGCCTGGCTGGAGATGAGCTTGACCACCTGGGGATTAGGGTAGGTCTTGGCGATCACGCTGGCCACCGCCTTTGGGAAGTCCGTGTCGACCTTGCTCAAAGCCTGGTTGACCTCAGTGGAAGGATCCAGAATGATCTGCTGGCCGATCTGCTCATGGTTGGTGCCGAAAAGGTGCTCAAAGGTGTGCGAGTATGGGCCATGGCCGATGTCATGCAAAAGGCCGGCCATCTGCACCAGCAGGTTTTCGCTGGGGTCCCAGAGTCCGTCGCCGGTGCTTCGACTAGGGTATTTGTCAGTAAAAAGGTTGCTGATCCGTCGGGCCAGTTCGTAGACGCCCAGGTTGTGCTCAAAGCGGGTGTGGGTGGCGCCGGGGAAGACGAAGGCCGTCGGGCCCAGCTGCTTGATCCGCCGCATCCGCTGGAATTCTTGCGAGCGGACGACTTCCAGGGCCACTTGAGTGTCCAGGTGGATATAGCCGTGGACCGGGTCACGGACGACGACTTCGCGGGCCAGTTTAGGACTGTCAAATTTTGTCAAAAGTAAATCCTCCATTCTTATTGTTTTATATTTTTGCCAAAACATAGTAAGATGTGCTTGATTAGCTATAGAAATTATAGCAAAAGTTGCCAGAGGCCGCTGCTTGCGGCTGTTAAAGGAGAAGATTTTTTTATAAAGATGAGCAAGATTAAGATCGATTTGACGAGCAAGATTACCCAGGGCGAGCAAACGGAAACCATCCGCCAGCAGGCAGAAGGCGAATTGCGGGAAGACGGCGCGGTGAAAAGAATTTTTTACGAGGCGGAAAAGGTGCCGGTCAAGATGCTCGTAAAAGAGCAGGAGCTCTTAATCCGGCGGGGGACTGACCACAGCAACTTCTCCCAAATGCATTTTATTTTAGGCGAGAAGGGGCAGTGCAAGTATGTGGTTGAGGGCCGGCAGCTGGATCTCTTGTCGGAAACCAAGCGCCTGGAATTGAAAGAAAATGCCGCTGGTCAGCAACTTGAAGTTGAATATGACCTCTTTAGTGGTGTAGACTTAATTGGTAGTTATGCCGTCTCGTTGATTTTTGCTTAAATGACGTGTAAAATGGACAAGATTGAATAGAGAGGACGTTCAACTGTGGGATTAGCTGATTTTAAAGACGTGGATCGCAACGAATTGTCAATGATTGAAGTTGCACACGCAATTTTGGAAGACCGTGGCGAAAGAATGGCTTTTGCCGATATCGTTAACGAAATGCAAAAGTACCTGAACAAGAGCGACGAAGAAATTCGCCAGCGCTTGCCGCAATTTTACACGGACATAAACACCGATGGCCGCTTCATTTCCATGGGTGAAAATGTCTGGGCCCTGCGGACCTGGTTCAAGTTCGAAGCTGTCGATGAAGAAGTCGACCACCCAGAAGACGACGGCGACGAAGCATCAACTCGCAGGCACCACAGGAAGGTCAATGCCTTCCTGGCCACGACTGAAGGCGATGACGTGATCGACTACGAAAACGATGATCCAGAAGACGAAGACTTGTCCGACGACAGTGACGCTGACGAAGATGACGCTGACGACAATTACGATGACGATTACGACGACAATGAAGACGACGAAGATGACGACTCATTGCCAGACGGGATCGAAGGTCAGCTGTCACAAATGGATGACGACGACCTTGATGACGGTGAAGACGAAGAATAGGATTTTGTCCTTGACTTGCGGCTGAAAAGTCGTTATTATTTTGCGTGGGCACCCTATGTGCGTTTAGCTCCCTAATTGCTAGGGAGCTTTTTTATTATTTTTCAAAGGAGAGCTCAATGACCAAATATATCTTTGTGACTGGCGGCGTTGTTTCATCATTGGGGAAAGGGATTACTGCATCAAGCATTGGTCGCTTGCTGAAGAACCGCGGCTTAAAAGTTACCATGCAGAAGTTCGACCCATACATCAACATCGACCCCGGTACGATGAACCCTTACCAACACGGTGAAGTTTTCGTGACTGACGACGGTACGGAAGCTGACCTTGACTTGGGCCACTATGAAAGATTGGTCGACGTTAGAACCAGCAAGTACTCTAACGTGACGACTGGCAAGATCTACCAGGAAGTCCTGCAGCGCGAACGGCGCGGCGACTACCGCGGCGGCACTGTACAGGTGATCCCGCACGTAACTAACATGATCAAGGAAAAGGTCATGCGGGCAGCGCAAATGACCGACACTGACGTGGTTATTTCCGAAATCGGCGGTACGGTCGGTGACATGGAATCAACTCCGTTCATGGAAGCCATCCGGCAAATGCGGCGGGAAGTCGGCTCAGAAAACGTCATGTACGTGCACGTTACCTTCGTTCCTTACCTGCGGGCAGCCAAGGAACTGAAGAGCAAGCCGACCCAGCAATCAGTTTCCATGCTGCGGTCAATCGGGATCCAGCCAAACATGCTGGTTCTTCGCTCAGAAATGCCAGTTCCGCAGGAAATGAAGGACAAGATCTCCACTTTCACCGACGTTCCAGTCGACTACATCGTGGAATCTTTGGACGCGCCATCTCTGTTTGACGTGCCGTTGTCCTACCAGGAACAAGGCGTTGACCAGAAGGTCGTTGACTTCCTCCACATCGACAGCCCGAAGCCGGTTGCCGACATGGACGAATGGCGCCGGATGGACGAACGGGCCAAGAACTTGAAGTACAAGACCAAGATCACTCTGGTCGGCAAGTACGTCGAACTGGAAGATGCCTACATTTCCGTAACTGACGCTTTGCAGCACGCCGGCTACCTGTACAACAGCAAGATCGAAGTTGAAAAGATCCAGGCTGAAGACATTACTGAAGACAATGTAGCCGAACTTTTGAAGGACACCCAGGGCTTGATCGTGCCAGGCGGTTTCGGCACCCGGGGTCTGGAAGGGATGATCACTTCCATCAAGTACGCCCGCGAACACGACATTCCATTCCTGGGGATCTGCCTGGGGATGCAGATGGCCAGCGTGGAATTCGCCCGCAACGTTTTGCACCTGGAAGACGCCAACTCAGCTGAAGCAGAACCAAACTGCAAGAACAACATCATTGACTTGATGGCTGACCAGCGCGACCAGGAAAAGATCGGCGGCACCTTGCGTCTGGGCTTGTACCCAGCCATGCTGAAGGCCGGCACTAAGACCCGGGAATGCTACGACGGCCAGGAAGTCATCCAGGAACGTCACCGTCACCGCTACGAATTCAACAACAAGTACCGGGAAGACTTTGAAAAGGCCGGCATGACCTTCTCAGGTGTTTCTCCAGACAACCACCTGGTGGAAATCGTTGAAATCACGGATAAGAAGTTCTTTGTTGCCGCTCAATACCACCCGGAATTCCTGAGCCGGCCAAACCGGCCAGAAGGGCTCTTCAAGGGCTTTATTGGGGCAGCCAGCGGTTTGCAGGTCGACAAGTTCTAAATTTTGTACGATAATAATAGATAGTGACAAGAGAAGAGAAACCTCTTCTCTTGTTTTTTTGACGAAGATCTATTAACATTATTATGATAATTTGACAAAAGAAAAGGACTACTTTCCCAAATGAAGCAAATGATAATTCACGGAGGGAAACCCCTGCAAGGCGACATCTGGATTGGCGGCGCGAAGAACTCAACGGTAGCGCTGATTCCGGCCTCAATCCTGTCGAGAACGCCGGTGACCCTGGAATCAGTTCCGCGGATTGCCGACGTTGACAATTTGATGGACTTGTTGAGCGAAATGTACGTGCACTGCGACTTCCGCGAAACGACCCTGCAAATTGACCCGACTGAAATCAAGATGAGTCCCCTGCCAGCTGGGAAGATTAAGAGCTTGCGCGCGTCTTACTACTTTATGGGCGCTTTGCTCGGTCGTTTTGGCAAGGCGGTTGTAGGTTTTCCTGGTGGCGATGACATTGGCCCGCGGCCGATTGACCAGCACATTATGGGCTTCCAATCCCTCGGCGCCGACGTTAGATATGAAAATGAGCAGATTGTAATTACCGCGCCTGATGAAGGGTTGAAAGGGGCCCAGATTCACCTGAAGATGGCTTCTGTTGGGGCAACGATGAACATCATCATGGCCTCAGTCACGGCCAGCGGCCGGACGGTGATCGAAAACGCGGCCAAGGAGCCGGAAATCATCGACCTGGCAACTTTCTTGAACAACATGGGGGCCAAGATCCGCGGGGCGGGGACTGACACCATCAGAATCGACGGGGTTGACCGCCTGGAGGCCAAGGTGCCGCACACGATCATCCCTGATCGGATTGAAGCCGGGACTTACATTTCCATGGCAGCCTGCATCGGTAACGGGATCCGGATCCACAACATCATCGCTGAACACCTTGACGCCTTTTTGGCCAAGGTGGAAGAAATGGGCGTGGTGATCGACACTGATGAAGACTCCCTCTTCGTTTACCCGGCCGGGGACCTGCGCATGGTCCAGGTCAAAACCGGGACCTACCCGGGCTTCGCGACTGACTTGCAGCAGCCAATTACGCCGCTCTTGCTGACGGCTAAGACCGGGGAAGGGGTCATCATCGACCCGATCTACCCGAAGCGGACCCGGCACGTGCCGGAACTGCAGAAAATGGGGGCTTCCATCACAGTCGTTAACAACATCATTCTGGTTCAACCGGGCAGCCGCCTGCGCGGGGCGGTGGTTCACGCTGACGAAATCCGGGCCGGGGCCTGCTTGATGCTTACGGGCTTGATGGTTGACGGCGAAACGGTGATCAACAATGCTGGCAACATCTTGCGCGGCTATGACCGGGTGGAAGAAAAGCTGCGCCAGCTGGGCGCTGACGTGGTCATCCGGGACGTGGAAGATTAACTTGAGCCCTTGTCAAACGGGCTGGATAGTGGTACTATATTAGAGTTAACCGATTAATCTATGGCCTGTAGAAGGCTATGGCAAAGGAGTTTTAGAATTATGAAACAAGGTATTCACCCAGATTATCAAGAAGTTTGCTTCATGGACTCAGCAACTGGTTTTAAGTTTGTTGCCGGCTCAACTTTGAAGTCATCAGAAACTATTGAATTCGAAGGCAACACTTACCCATTGATCCGTGTTGAAATTTCATCAGATTCCCACCCATTCTACACTGGCAAGCAAAAGTTTGCCGCAGCCGATGGTCGAATCGAACGTTTCAACAAGAAGTACGGCTTCAGCAAGAAGAACTAATCGTTCTCTTTACTTTAAAAGCAGCCCTCTTGGGTTGCTTTTTTATTGCGAAGAGCGCTAAACAACGTATAATATACTAAGTGTTATTCTCAAGGAGCAGCATTGGAATGAAAATGCAGTTGGCAGAAATCGCCCAAGCCTTAAATACCAGTTGTGAAGGGGACGCAGAAACGGTCATTACCTCAGTGGCCTTTGACTCAAGAAAGATTAGCCAGGGCGCCCTCTTTGTCCCGATCAAGGGGGAAAGAGACGGCCACGATTTTGTGGGTTCAGCCATTGAAGCCGGCGCCAGCGCCACTTTGTGGGAAGCTGGCCACCCAAACAAGCCGGAAGGCATCGCGGTTTTAGAAGTTGCCGACACCTTGAAGGCCATGCGGGATCTGGCCCGCTACTACCTGCAGAAGGTCAACCCAACCGTGGTCGGCATCACCGGCTCAAACGGCAAGACCACGACCAAGGACATGGTGGCGGCGGTTCTGGCCAAGCGCTTCAACGTTTACAAGACCCAGGCCAACTTCAACAATGAAATCGGCGTGCCGATGACCATTTTGGAAATGAAGCCGATCACTGAAATCCTGGTTTTGGAAATGGGGATGGACCGGGCTGGCCAACTGCATGAACTGAGCCAGCTGGCCCGGCCGGATGTGGCGGTCATCACCATGATCGGGGAAGCCCATATCGAATTCTTCGGCAGCCGGGACAAGATCGCCGACGCCAAGATGGAAATCACGGACTTTTTGCAAGAAGACGGCGAATTCATCTACAACGGTGATGAACCCCTCCTGGCGGAAAGAGCCGCAAAGCTTTCCCAGGACAAGTCCACCTTCGGTTTCGCGGACTCTGACAGCATTCATGCCAGTGACCTCCGCAGCACCATGCACCATTCCTTCTTCAAGATTAACGGGACTGACCGGGAATTCTCAATTCCAATGATCGGCCGCCACAATGTGGCTAACGCCATGGCCGCTATTCTGGTTGGCCGCCACTTCGGGGAAAGTGACGAGGAAATCGCCGCTGGCCTGGCCAACTTCGTGCCAACGGCCAACCGGATGGAATGGGAAAAGGGCGACTGCGGCGAAGACATCATGAGCGATATCTACAACTCCAACCCAACGGCAGTTAAGGCCGTGACTGCCTCCTTTGGCCAGGTTCCAGTCAGTGAAGGCGGCCGCCGGATCGCGGTTTTGGCCGACATGCTGGAACTGGGCAGCCGGTCAGCCGACCTGCACAAGGGTCTGGCTGCCTGCCTGGACCCGGACAAGATCAACGTCCTTTACCTTTACGGGCCGGAGATGAACCACCTTTACCAGGCCCTGCTGGGCAAGTACGACCAGCAGAATCTGCACTACTACCCAGAAGACGAGATGAGCCATTTAATCGATGATTTAAAGAGCGACATCCACAGCCAGGACATCGTTTTGCTGAAGGGGTCCCACGGGATGCACCTGGAACGAGTCCTCGACAGACTGAAATAGGAGAACAATTTGAAATTTACTGAACTAGGATTGAACGATAATATCTTAAAGGCAATTAAGCGGTCAGGCTTTGAAGAAGCCACCCCGATCCAGGCCCAGACCATTCCTTTGGCTCTGGCAGGCCAGGACGTGATCGGCCAGGCCCAAACCGGGACGGGGAAGACAGCTGCCTTTGGTCTGCCAATCCTGCAAAAGCTGGACCTGGACAAGCAGGAGCAAGCCATCCAGGCCATCGTAATTGAACCAACCAGAGAACTGGCCATCCAGACCCAGGAAGAACTTTTCCGCCTGGGCAGAGACGAAAATGCCAAGGTCCAGGTCGTTTACGGCGGGGCGGACATTGGCCGGCAGATCCGGGCCTTGAAGAAGGTGCCGGAAATCCTGGTCGGAACTCCTGGCCGGCTTTTAGACCACTTGAAGCGCAAGACCATCAAGCTGGACGGCGTCAAGACAGTTGTTTTGGACGAAGCCGACGAAATGCTGGACATGGGCTTTATCCAGGATATCGAAAGCATCTTAACCTATGCTGAAAACCGGGACCAGACCCTCTTGTTCAGCGCGACCATGCCAAAGCCAATCCAGTCTTTGGGCGAAAAGTTCATGCATGACCCGCAAGTCGTGAAGATCCAGGCCAAGCAACTGACGGCTGATTTGATCGACCAGTACTTCGTCCGCGTCCGGGAAAACGAAAAGTTCGACACCATGTGCCGGCTGATCGACGTGGAAAATCCGGACCTGGCCGTGGTCTTTGGCCGGACCAAGCGCCGGGTTGACGAACTGACCCGGGGCCTGGTTGCCCGGGGCTACAACGCGGCCGGCATCCACGGCGACCTGACCCAGGCCCGGCGGATGCAGGTGCTCAAGCGCTTCAAGGAAGGGGAGCTTGACATTCTGGTGGCTACTGACGTGGCTGCCCGGGGCCTGGACATTTCCGGGGTTACCCATGTTTACAACTACGATATTCCGCAAGACCCGGACTCCTACGTCCACAGAATCGGCCGGACCGGCCGGGCCGGCAAGAGCGGGATGAGCGTGACCTTCGTGACGCCAAACGAGATCGGCTACATGCGGACTATCGAGGACTTGACCAAGAAGAAGATGTCTCCTCTGCGTCCGCCGACAGACGCCCAGGCCTTTGCCGGGCAGATGAAGCAGGCGGTCTTGAAGGTGGACGACCTGTTGAGCGGGGATTTGAGCAAGTATGACGACGCGGCGGAAAAGCTGCTGGAAAATTACTCAGCTGAAGACATCGCCGCTGCTTTGCTGAAGGAACTCTCTAACGACAGCGAGGTCACGGTTACCATCACCCCTGAAAACCCTCGCTCTTACCGGGGCAAGCACTCAGGCGGCCGCGGTAGCCGCAGCCGGAGCGGTAACAATAACTTCAAGGGCAAGCGCAATTTTGACAGAAAGAAGCGCAAGCCAGGCTTTAAGTTCCACGGCCGGAAGGGCTAAATTTTTAAAAAAAGTAAAAAGGACCGGGCTTTTGTCCCGGCCTTTTTCTCTTTGTGCTATTATTTAAACAGCGTGAGGTGGAAAGATGATCAAAAATATCGGTGTGGACCAGATTGAGGTGGACCGGATCGCCAAGGTCGTTGACCGGGGGGACGGCTTTGCCCGAAAGGTTCTGACCGACCGGGAATTTGCTCAGTACCAGGACTTGACTCATAAGCGGAAGATTGAGTACCTGGGCGGTCGCTTCGCCATCAAGGAGGCCTTCTCCAAGGCCTGGGGATCCGGGATTGGCCAGGCAGTTTCCTTTGAAGACGTGGAAACCTTGAGGACTGAGTCCGGAGCGCCCGTAACGACGTCGCGGATTTTTACGGGGCGGATTTTTTCCAGCATCGCGCATGATGATCACGAGATCGTCGCCGTGGTCGTGCTTGAAGAGCCGGCCGGCTGGCGCCGCGCGATCGGCAAACTATCGCACCTGTTATCTGGGAGGAAAAATGATCACAGCAGTTAATCGACCAGCAGCCCTGCATATCAACCTGGCTGCTATCAAGGAAAACACCCGGCAGGCCAAGGACCACTTGAAGCCGGGCCAGAAGCTCTTTTGCGTGGTTAAGGCCAATGCCTACGGGCATGGGGCATCGCGCCTGGCGCCGGTGATGGAAGAAGCCGGAGCAGACGGCTTCTGCGTGGCCATGCTGGATGAAGGGCTGGAACTACGCCGGGCTCAGATCGTCAAGCCAATCCTGGTCTTGGGCCTGCAACCGGCTGAAGAAGCCGCCCTGGCTGCCGTCAACGACATTTCTTTGCCGGTGTCCAGCCTGGACTGGCTCAAGAAAGCGGAAAAGGTCCTCCGCAAGGAAGGCCTGCAGCTGAAGATCCACCTGGCCATCGACTCCGGCATGGGCCGGATCGGCTTTAGCGAAGACGAAGACTTCAAGGCAGTCAACGAATATCTGCAAGGCAATGATGCCTTCTTTGTGGAAGGGATGTTCACCCACTTTGCTTCCGCTGACTCTGCTGATGCCAGCTACTTTGACTACCAGGTCAAGCGCTTCAAGCACATGGAAAGCCTGCTGACGGTCAAGCCAAAGTGGATCCACGTGGACAATACCGCGGCCATCCTCTTTGACAAGGACGTAGCCAGCGATATTGTCCGCTTCGGGATTGGCCTCTACGGGCTCAACCCTTCATCAGCCCCAGGCAGCCGGGACTTAGAGCCTGCTTTTGCCCTTAAGCCGGCCATGTCTTTTGTCAGTGAACTGACCTATGTCAAGCAGATCCACAAGGGCTACGGGGTCGGCTACGGGTCAACCCACATCGCAGAAGAAGACGAATGGATCGGGACCGTGCCGGTTGGCTACGCTGACGGCTGGATCCGGAAGTTCCAGGGCTTCAAGGTCAAGGTTGGGGACACTTACTGCCCGATCGTCGGCCGGGTCTGCATGGACCAGTTCATGGTTCTTTTGCCCAAGGAAGTGCCGGCTGGCACGCCAGTTGAACTGATCTCAGCTGATCCGGCAGCGCCAAACAGCCTGCGCCGGGCAGCTGACTGGCTGGATACCATCCACTATGAAGTGGCCTGCCAGTTTAACGACCGTCTGGACCGGATTTACGATAACGAATAAGATCAGGAAAAAACCTCCGAATTTTGCTTCGGAGGTTTTTAATATGCTTTTGCTTATTCTTCGTTCAAGAAGACGCCTGGCTTTTCTTCGCTCATAATGTTCATGCCGGCAGCCAGGTCTTCAACGGCAACGACTGGGAAGCCCTTGGCCTTGAGCTTCTTGCAGATGGCCTTCAGTTCAGTTTCCGGGGTCCCTTGCGGCAGGGTGAAGAGGGTCCGGCGGACGTACTTGCCGTCAAATTCGCTGGCTGGCGCGTCCAGAGTCATGGCCCCGGCCAGGTTGACAAACTTGGCGATGATCTTGGTCATCTTGGCCAAGTTGCCGCTGTCGTTGGTTGACAAGACAGTCAAGACGTAAGCCCCGGTCTTGATGTTCCAGGCTGAGGACAGCATGTCCAGCAGGCGGGCGTGGGTCAAGATGCCGTAGAAGGTGTTGTCAGTGTCCAAAACAGCAATGTAAGGCAAGTCCTTGATGGTAAAGAAGACTTGGAAGAATGGCGTGTTGATCTTGATGGTCTTGGTGGCGTTCTTCAAGAGGTAGGTTACCGGCAGGCTCATGTCCCCGCCTTGGGACTTGTGGCGGTAAATGTGCATCTTGTAGATGTTGCCGCGGAAGATCTTGCCGCTGTCATCCAGGATCGGCACGCAGCGGTAGCCGGAGCTTTCCAGTACCTTCAAGGCTTCTTCCAGGGTAGCATGTTCGTTGACAGTCGTCAGGTAGTCTTTCTTGATGACCAGTGATTTGATTAACATAGGATAACCTCCGTTATGTGGATTTACATGTAAATGTTTTCTTATCTCATACTTTCACATTATAGCATGCAGAAAAAATTAAAGACAGGTTAAAAGACAGGAAAGCGTAAGATTTTTGCCAGTTGTGCTAAAATTATTAAGATACAGCAAGTGAGGAGACTTTTGATGAAATTAATCGTTGCTTTGGGCAATCCTGGCCTTAAATATGAAAAAACCAAGCATAATACCGGCTTCATGGCCCTGGATCACTATTTAGATGAAAAAGGCCTGCGCCTGGACCGCGACAAGTTCACGGCCCTCTACGCCAAGGAGAAAGTGGCGGGCGAGGACGTGATCTTCATGGAGCCGCAGACCTACATGAACGAATCCGGCAGAGCCGTGGGCGCGGCGGCCAAGTTCTTCAAGATCGACCCCAGCGACATCCTAGTTATCCACGACGACATGGACATGCCAATCGCCAAGCTGCGGATCCGGGCCGGCGGCAAGTCGGGCGGCCACAACGGGATCAAGAGCATCATTGCCTGCCTGGGGACTGAGAAATTCAACCGCCTGAAGATTGGCATCCGGCACCCGGACAAGCAGAGCGTGGTTTCCTGGGTCCTGACTCCTTTTAATCCCGACCAGCAAAAGGAGCTGGAAGCCAGCTTTGCCAAGGTTGATCAGATCATTGACGACTTTATCGCTGGCAAAGACGCCCAGTATTTAATGAACCGTTACAATTAAAGACAAGCACACGAACATGCAAGTAATTGATTTTTTGAAAAAAGATCAAGGAGTGACTGCTTTTATCGCGAAAACGTCCCGGATCAAGAACTCCCTGCTTACAGGAGTCGAACGGGGCGCTTTTGCTGTCCTCATCCAGGCTTATTTAGCCCAGGTGGGCCAGCCCCTGCTTTTGATCGAAGAGAATGAATACAAGGCCCAGGAACGCTACAACGACCTAAGCCGGCTTTTGGCCGATGATGACCTGGAGCTTTTTGCCCTGGACGGGAACCTGGCCACGCAAACGGCGGTCAGTTCACCGGATGAACTCAGCAGCCGGATTCAGTGCTTGAACCTGCTCTTAAGCGGCCGGCCTGGTGTCGTGATCGCGACACCGCAGGGCCTGCAGTATCCGTTAAGTGCCCCGGCCCTGTTTAAAAAGGGACAGAAGCATTTTGCAGTTGGGGATGAAATTGCCCTACCCGACCTGGCCCAGTGGCTGAACCAGGCTGGCTACCACCGGGAAAACCTGGTAGTTAAGCCGGGCGAGTTCGCTATGCGGGGGGACATCGTCGACCTTTATCCTTTGGACCGGGAAAGCCCCCTGCGCCTGGAATTTTTCGGCGACGAAATCGACACGATCAAGACTTTTGACCTGACCAGCCAGCGCAGCCTGGAGGAATTGCCGGAAGCGACCGTACCAGCGGCCAGTGACCACGTCTTTACGGCAGAAGACTTGGACCGGGCGGGCCGGGAACTGGCCGGCGACCTGCCAAAGGAAGCAGCCGCCAGCTTGGAAATCGCCCAGGAAGCCTTAGCTAACGGGCAATTGCCGGATGACTGCGACCGCTACCTGGACTACCTTTTGCCTGAGTCTTTCAGTCTGCTGGACTACCTACCGGCTAAAGGATTGCTTTTGTTTAACGACTGGCAGCTGATCGCCGAAAGCGTCAAGAATATGGGCGCTATCAATGATGACTACCTGGCCAGCCAGATCGCCAGCAAGATGATGACCAGCCGGCAGAAGCTGCGCTTGGATTTTGACGCGGTGCTAAAGGCAGATTGCCACCACCGCCTCTATGTCAGTATGATGGCCCACTCCATGGGCCGGCTCCGTTTTGGCCAGCATTTGGCCTGGGACAGCCGGGAGCCGCAGCAGTTTTTCAGCCAGATGGAGCTTTTGAAAACTGAGCTGGACTCTTATGCCAAAAAGGGGCAGACGGTGGTCTTGCAGGTGTCCAGCCGCCGGCAAGCGGAGGAATTCAACCGGAGCTGCCGTGACTATGACATCTACCTGCCTTTGGCAGAAGCAGACGGCTTAAAAGAAGGCCGGGCCCAGCTGGTTATCGGCGGCTATGCCAGCGGCTTTGTCCTGCCGGACAGCGACCTGGTCTATCTGACGGAAAAGGAGCTTTTTAACCAAAACAAGCGGTCGAAGAAGCGGATCAAGACCCTGGAAAATGCCCAGCGCCTGCGCAGCTATACAGAGCTCAAGCCTGGCGACTATGTGGTCCACGTCAACCATGGTATCGGCCGCTTTGAAGGCATCCAGACCTTGGAAACCGACGGGAAAAAGCGGGACTACATCACTATCACCTACCAAAAGGGTGACCAGCTGTTTGTCCCGGCTGACCAATTGAGCTTGGTGCAAAAGTACGTGGCTTCAGAAGGCAAGCAGCCCCACGTCAACAAGCTAGGCGGCAGCGAGTGGGCCAAGACCAAGAAGCGGGTTGCGGCCAGAGTTGAGGACATCGCTGACGACTTGATCGACCTGTATGCAAAAAGAGAGGCGGAGAAGGGCTTTGCCTTTTCCCCGGATGGATCAGACCAGGCGGCCTTTGAAGCTGCCTTTCCTTATGAGCCAACCCCTGACCAATTGCGGGCTACTGCGGAAATCAAGGCTGACATGGAAAAGGCCAAGCCGATGGACCGGCTTTTGGTCGGGGATGTCGGCTTCGGGAAAACCGAAGTAGCCATGCGGGCAGCCTTTAAGGCCATCTGTGACGGCAAGCAGGTCGCCTTCTTGGTGCCCACGACCATCCTGGCCCAGCAGCACTACCAGACCATCAAGGACCGCTTTAAGGGCTTCCCAGTGGAAATTGCCAGCTTCTCCCGTTTCCAGGGCCAGGCCGAAAGCAAGAAGATCGTGGCCGGCCTGAAAGACGGCAGTATTGACTTGGTAGTCGGCACCCACCGGATTTTGTCCAAGGACGTCCAGTTCAAGGACCTGGGCCTGCTCATTATCGATGAAGAGCAGCGCTTTGGGGTGGCCCACAAGGAAAAGCTCAAGCAGCTGAAGACCAATATTGATGTTTTGACCCTAACGGCCACTCCGATCCCGCGGACTCTGCACATGTCCATGATCGGGATCAGAGACCTGTCAGTCATGGAAACGCCGCCGCAAAACCGGTATCCAATCCAGACTTATGTCCTGGAACAGTTGCCAGGCACGGTCAAGGAGGCCTGCCAAAGGGAAATGCAGCGGGGCGGCCAGGTCTTTTACCTGCACAACCGGGTCGGGGACATCGAAGAAACGATTGCCCGCTTGGAGCAGCTTTTGCCAGAGGCCCGGATCGCCTATGCCCATGGGCAGATGAGTGAAAACCAATTGGAAGACATCTTGAGCCGCTTTTTGGACCGGGAATTCGACATTTTGGTCACCACGACCATCATTGAAACCGGGATCGACATGCCTAATGTCAACACCATGATCATTGAAGATGCCGACCACTACGGCCTCAGCCAGCTCTACCAATTGCGGGGCCGGATCGGCCGGTCAGCCCGCCTGGCCTATGCCTACTTCCTCTACCAGCCAAACAAGGTTCTGACGGAAGTGGGGGAAAAGCGTCTGGACGCCATGCGGGACTTTACCGAGCTGGGGGCAGGCTTCAAGATCGCCATGCGGGACTTGTCCATCCGCGGGGCCGGCAACATGCTGGGGGCCCAGCAGCACGGCTTTATCGACAGCGTCGGCTACGACCTCTACTCCCAGATGCTGGCTGACGCCATCAAGGAGCGGCAGGGGAAGAAGCCAGTCAAAAAGAGCAATGCCGAGGTCGACCTGGGCCTGGAAGCTTATATTCCAGAAGACTACATCGCCGACCAGGAGCAGAAGATCGAATTTTACAAGAAGATCAAGGGGATCGGCAGCCTGCAGGATCGGGAAGACATCGAAGATGAGCTCCTGGACCGCTTTGGTGACTATCCGGCAGCTGTTGAGAACCTGCTCAACGTGGCCAGCCTGAAGGCCAGCTGCGACTTGGCCCAGATCTTGACTCTGGTCAAGGAAAAGGCCCAGATCCGGGTCATTTTCAGTGATTATGGCAGCCGGGAAATGGAAGGTCCAAACATCTTCAAGGCCCTGGAACATGTTTCCTGGAAGGCCCGGATCGCACTTGGCGCCCAAAAGCGCCTGGTGGTTACCCTGCTTTTGCCAGACAAGCTGACCCGGCGGGCCATGTTCACGGAACTGGGCACTTTTGCCAAGGACGCGGCGGAGATCATCCAGCGGTAATTTTTTAAGAGCAAAAAGTTAAAGTAGGAAAAGTTAAAAAAGCAAAAATTAACAGACAGGAGACAAGCATGAGAATCGACAAATTTTTGAAAATATCCCGCCTGGTCAAGCGCAGAACGGTGGCCAAGGAAATGGCTGACCAGGGCCGGGTAAGCGTGAACGGCAAGACCGTCAAGTCCAGCTACAACGTGGTTGTCGGCGATGTAATCGCCGTCGCTTACGGAACCAGGGTAATTAAGGCCAGGGTCCTGGACTTGCGGGAAACGACCAAAAAGGCGGAAGCCGGGGACTTATACGAATTAGTCGACTAATGACTTTTTTCACCAAAGCTGATATACTGAATCTGTTATATGATTTTAGGATAGGGTAGACAGTGATGGGGAACAACAGAGGAAATCAGCAAAATGTAACGCCGCTGCGGCCGGACCAGGATGTCCGCCGCCTGAAGAAGCGGCAGATCAAATTCAGGGAAGTCCACCGGGTCCGGCGCAACCGGCTGCTGGCCTTGATCTTGCTGGTCTTTGCCGTCTTGGGCTTCCAGCTGGCCATGACCAAGGCCCGGACGGCCAAGATCCAGAAGCAGGTCAGCCAGAACCAGGCAACCTTGACCAAGATCAAGAAGAATAAGGAAAAGCTGACCAATGAGCGCGACGATATGAAGGACAGCGACTACGTGGCTAAGGTGATCCGCTACAAGTACAAGTACACTAAAGACGGTGAGCGGATCTACAACATCAAGGAAAAGGGCGATAACTGATGAATTACAAAGTTGGCCAGCGCCTTGACGGAGTAATCAACAATGTGACAGACCTGGGCATCTTCGTGACCCTGCCCAAGCATAAGAGCGGCCTTGTTCACCGCAATGACTTTGGCAGCGACTGGCCAAGAGAGCGGCAGCACTGGCAGGCAGGCGACCAGGTTAGAGTAGTGGTCCAGAACCTGCGCAAGGGTCGGCTGGACTTGTCCATCCGCCGGGTCAACGATCCGGATCTGATCGACCCGACCAACCAGTTCAGCCAGTTGCGGGCCGGCGACTTTGCCCGGGTCCTCAACCAGGTTGACCAGGAGGCGCGAGCAGAAATAGAGCAGCTGGAAGCTGCCTTGAAATAAAAACGGCCCGAGGGGCCGTTTTTTGTATGGACGAGGGAGTAAAGCATGGACATTGAAAAAAGACTATTGGCCTTTTTCGCCGAAGAAGGCCTGCCTTTGGAAGGAAATTTCTTGGTCGCGGCCAGCGGTGGTCCGGATTCCATGGCGCTTTTGGATTTAATGCGGCGCTTGCCAGGCGGCTTTCAGCTCTACGCGGCCCACTTAGACCACCAGCTGCGGGCTGACAGCCAAAAAGAGAGCCAGTTGCTGCGGGCCTACTGCCATAAGTACCAGCTTTCCCTGTATGAAAGCGTCTGGCCCAAGTCCCTTCATCCGGAAAGCGGCCTGGAAGCAGCGGCCAGGGACTACCGCTATAACTTCTTGTTTGAAGTGGCCCGGCAGGTCAAGGCAGACTACCTGCTGACAGCCCACCACGGGGACGACTTGCTGGAAAATATCCTGCTCAAGCTGGTCCGGTCAGGTATTCCCAGGGAAATGAACAGCCTCAAACCTGTCAGCCAGCGGGGGCAGGTCAAGCTGGTCCGGCCGCTTCTGGCGGTTGGCAAGGCGGACCTTTTGGCTTACGCGAAAAAGCAGGGGCTGGAATATGTCGAAGACGAGACCAACTTTACAGGTATCACGGCCCGCAACCGCCTGCGCCAGGAGGTCGTCCCGCTTTTGAAAAAGGAGAGTCCGGACCTCTTGGAAAATGCCTGGCGCTTCAGCCAGGAAATGACGGCGGAAGAAGACTACTTTGCCCAGGCAGCTGGCAAGTTGCCGGAGCCGGAGCCCTTCTTTGGCGGCTGGCGGATTCCTAAAGCGGCCGGGCAGGCGGAAAGCGAGCTGGTCAAGGCCTACCTGGAGAATTTTATCCAAAAAAAGTACAATAAAAGAGTCCAGCTGGACCGGATTCTGTTAGCCAACCGGCAAAGCCAGGAAAAAGGGGGGCTCCATCTCAGCTTTTACCAGGGCCACTACTGGCTTTATCCGGTCAAGCAGCCGGCTCCCAGCCCCCTGGAAGAAGTTGTGGCCGGCCAGCCCTTCTTTTTCAGAGGAAATTGTTATCTGTTAAGTGAGGAAAAGCGAGAGGAAAGTCCCCTGGCGGAAATATCATTTCCCGGGAAATTATCTGCCGGGAGCTTGCCAAACGGCCAGCGCCTGCTTTTAAAAGACGGCCGCCGGACTAAGAGCAAGAAGCTTTTTGCGGCGGCTGGAATTCCGCTTGCCTTGCGGGGCAACTGCCTCAGCCTTTTTGCTGGCCAAGAAGCAGTTTATGTTGCAGGCTGCTACCAGCAGGCAGTTAAAGAAGGAAAAAGGCCGCTGTATTTGTACCAAGTGAAAACATGCAAGAAAGGCAGATAAAAACTTCGATAGTTGCCGGCTTTTATGTTAAAATTTGGGGGAGTAATTCTTCGATCTGACGGAGGTCATTTATGAAAAATAATCGGAATCGACTATTTAGCAATGGTCTATTCTACATAGTCGTATTTTTGCTTCTCCTCTGGGGAATCAATTGGGCCCTTGGCGGCAGCAGCAATTCCGGTGCAACTGAAACCATCAGTTACTCGGAATTCGTGAAGAAGCTGCGCAATGGCGAAATCAAGGACTTTAACGTGCAGCCGTCCAACGGGGTCTACTCCGTAACCGGTAGCTACAAGTCAAGTCAAACCAAGTCATCCTCAAGCTCAGATATCTTTGGCGGAAACACCTCCTCCAAGGTGACTGGCTTCTCAACCACGATGCTGGGAAACGACTCCAGCGTCAAGAAGGTCCAGGACCTGGCCCAGTCTGAGAACGTCAAGATGAGCACCCAGGGTGAATCACAATCCAGCAACTGGATCTCAACGATCATCATGCTGGTGCCAACTGTCCTCTTCATCGTCTTGATGGTCATGATGATGAACCAAGGCGGCAGCCGCGGCCAGGGCGGCGGCATCATGAACTTCGGCCGCTCCAACGTCAAGCCGCAGGACCCGAAGAAGAACAAGGTCCGCTTTGACGACGTGGCCGGTGAAGAAGAAGAAAAGCAGGAACTGGTGGAAGTTGTCGAATTCTTGAAGAACCCGGCAAGATACACCAAGCTGGGGGCAAGAATCCCGTCCGGTGTCCTGCTTGAGGGGCCTCCGGGTACTGGTAAGACCTTGCTGGCCAAGGCCGTAGCCGGTGAAGCGGGCGTACCTTTCTTCTCCATCTCTGGTTCAGACTTCGTTGAAATGTTCGTCGGGGTCGGGGCCAGCCGTGTCCGTGACCTGTTCACCAACGCCAAGAAGAACGCGCCAAGCATCATCTTCATCGACGAAATCGACGCCATCGGCCGCCAGCGTGGCAATGGCCAGGGCGGCGGCAACGATGAACGTGAACAAACCTTGAACCAGCTGCTGGTTGAAATGGACGGCTTCGAAGGCGACGAAGGCGTTATCGTCATGGCCGCGACCAACCGGTCTGACGTGCTTGACCCGGCCTTGACCCGGCCAGGCCGGTTTGACCGGAAGGTCCTGGTTGGTCCTCCGGACGTCAAGGGCCGGGAAGCCATCCTGCGCGTTCACGCCAAGAACAAGCCGCTGGCTGACGACGTCGACTTGAAGGAAGTTGCCCGTCAGACTCCTGGCTTTGTCGGGGCTGACCTGGAAAACGTCCTTAACGAAGCTGCCTTAGTCGCAGCCCGCCGGAACGGGACCAAGATCACCGCGGCCGACATCGATGAAGCTGAAGACCGGGTAATCGCTGGTCCAGCCAAGAAGGACCGGATGATTTCCAAGAAGGAACGCGAACGCGTGGCCTTCCACGAAGCCGGTCACTCAATCTGTGGTCTGGTCCTGAGCGACTCAAGAACTGTCCGCAAGGTGACCATCGTGCCTCGTGGCCGGGCAGGCGGCTACAACATCATGCTGCCGAAGGACGACCAGTTCATCTTGACCAAGAAGCAGCTCTTTGAGCAAATCGTTGGTTTGATGGGTGGCCGGGCCGGTGAAGAAGTCGTGGTCAGCGACCAGTCAACTGGGGCTTCAAACGACTTTGAACAAGCCACGGCAATCGCCCGCAGCATGGTGGTCAACTACGGGATGACCGATGAACTGGGCATGGTTGAACTGGAAAAGGAAGGCGAAGGCACTCCTTACGGCTTCAAGCCTTATAGTGAAGCAACTGCGGCCAAGATCGACGAAGCGGTCAAGAAGATCCTGGACGAAGCCCACGCCAAGGCGGTTGAAATTGTTGAAAACAACCGGGAAAAGCACCGGATCATTGCTGAAGCCCTGCTGAAGTACGAAACTCTGGATGAAAAGCAAATCTACTCACTCTACAAGACTGGGAAGATGCCTGAAAAGTTCAGCGAAGAGTTCCCATCTGAAGCCAAGGCCTTGAGCTATGAAGAAGCCAAGGAAGCTGCGCAGAAGCGGGCAGAAGAAAAGGTGGAAGAAGATACTGCTGAAAAGCAAGCTCTGCCGACGCCAAGCGAAAGCGACCTGTCAAAGGATCCTGAAAAGGACGACAATGACGCTCCTAGTCAGAAGACTGAACAAACAGACGATTCAGACAAGGATGAATAGAAGAAATAGAGCCGGCAACGGCTCTATTTTTATGGAGGAAAATCATGAACGACTACTTAATCAAAGCAATCAATGCCAGCAAGGACCTGCGCCTTTTGACCATTAACGGCAAGGACCTGGTCGCTGAAGCGCAAAAGCGGCACGACACCTGGTCAGCTTCTTCAGCTGTATTAGGCCGGAGCCTTTTGGGCGCGCTTCTCTTAGCCGGGGCAGAATTAAAGGGTGACCAGGAACTGACTTTGCGCCTCTTGGGCGATGGCCCGGTTGGGGCAGCCGTGGTTACGGCCAAGTCAGATTTGACTGTTAAGGGCTATGTCCAAAATAACCACGTGGCCTTGCCGGCCAGAGAAGACGGTCACATCGACGTTAAGAGGGCTGTCGGCAAGGGCTGGTTGCAGGTAACCAAGGACCTGGGCTTAAAGCAGCCTTACACCGGTGAAGTGCCGATCGTGTCCGGGGAAATCGCTGAAGACTTGACCTACTACCTGGCCAAGTCAGAACAGATCCCGTCAGCTGTTGGCCTGTCGGTTTTCGTCAACCCGAACGACACCATCGGGGCCGCGGGTGGCTTTTTGCTCCAGGCACTGCCAGGGGCCAGCGAAGAACTCCTGCAGGAAACTGAAGACCGGATCAAGGCCCTGCCGCAGCTCTCATCCGCCTTTTTGGACGGGATGACGCCGGAAGACTTGGCCAAGAAGATCCTGGGCGATGACTGCAAGATCCTGGAAAAGGACGAGGTCTCCTACCACTGCGACTGCTCCAAGGAAAAGTACGCCGGCATGCTGGAGACTTTGAAGGGCAGCCAGCTCAAGGAAATGATCGACGAAGACCACGGAGCTGAACTGGTCTGCAACTTCTGCGGGAACAAGTACAATTTTACGGAAGCAGAACTGCAAGCCATTTTGGACAAAAAGCTGGGAAAATAACATTTTCTCCCTTGACGAAAAGTAAAAATTACTTTATGCTCTAATTATAGTTAAATTAAGTAAAGCTTAAAAAGATGAGTAGTCAGGGGAAGCCTCTACAGAGAACTGTTGGTGCTGAGAAACAGGAGGCGGAAGCTGGCGAAGATGGTCTTGTGTTGGCATGGTCCCGGCGAGTCGCTGATAAGCCGGACCCGCTTAACGCCCGTTAGCGCGTTCAGATCTTCTGACTGGAAGACTTCAAGGGCCCTGGCCGTGAGGCGGGGCTGAATAAAGGGTGGTAACGCGCGAAGACGTCCCTTGGCCTCTGGGCCAAGAGGCGTCTCTTTTTCTGGCAGAGCATCTGTTGAGGAAGCTTTTTTGCTTTGAATGATGGGTGGTAACACGCTACTAGCGTCCCTGAGAGTTGATCTCAGGGGCGCTTTTCTTTTTAAGCTGCGATGTGTTTGTTAATAGTTGTTATTTCTAGTAAAAAACGGAGGAAATCATGACCTTGAAGAAAATTACCGCTGCCGGTCTTTTGACCGCCTCAGCCATCGTTTTAGCCGCTTGCGGCCAGCAAAAGAATTCCCAGTCCCAAACCAAGCAAGTCCTTAATTGGACCGAAAGTGCCCAGATCTCAACCCAGGACCCGTCACTGACGACTGACTCCACTTCCTTCCAAGCCCTTTTGAACACCCAGGAAGGGCTCTACCGCCTGGACAAAAAGCAAAAGCCCCAGCTGGCCCTGGCCAAGAGCGCCAAGGTTACTGACGGGGGCAAGACATATACTTTTGTCTTGCGAGACGCCAAGTGGTCCAACGGCCGGGCGATCACGGCCAATGACTTTGTCTACTCCTACCGAAGAAGCTTGAACCCGAAGACCAAGTCTTCCATGGCCTTCTACCTCTACCAGATCGTAAACGCCGAAGCCATCAATGCCGGCAAGAAGCCTGTCAGCAGCCTGGGCGTCAAGGCCTTGAGCAAAAACAAGCTGCAGATCAAGCTGGTCCGGCCGGTTTCTTACTTTAAGCTCCTGCTGGCCTTCCCGCTTTTCTTCCCGGAAAACCAGCAGTTTATTGAAAAAGTCGGCAGCAAGTACGGGACGGCGGCCAAGTACACCATTTCCTCCGGTCCTTTCAAGCTGACCAAGTGGACCGGGTCCAACAAGCAATTTACCCTGGTTAAAAACCAAAACTACTGGGACAAGAAGAACGTGAAGCTGGACAAGGTCAACGAAACCATCAGCGAAACTTCTTCAACTGCCTACAACCTTTACCAGGCTGGCAAGCTGGATGAAACTTACCTGACCGGGGAACAAGTCAAGGCCAACAAGGGCAAGTCCACCTTCTACGGCCGGCCGGCTTCCGCTATCCAGCGCCTGGAATTAAACCGCAAGAAGGTCAAAGCCTTTAACAACTTCAACATCCGCCGGGCCCTGTCCTTGGCTATCGACAGAGAGAGCCTGGCCAAGGTCTTGAGTGACGGGTCAGTGGCGGCCAAGGGCTTCGTTCCATCCGGCATGGGGAACAACCCGACGACCGGGGAAGCTTTTTACAAGGAAGCCTATGTCAAGGAAGCAGTCAGCTACAACCTGAAGGAAGCCAAGAAGTACCTGGCCAAGGGCTACAAGGAACTGGGCATCAAGTCCCTTAACCTCAACCTGACGGTCAGCGATACTGACTCCGCCAAGCAGGTGGGCGAATTCCTGCAAAGCAAGCTGGGCGAACTGCCAGGGGTGAAGATCACCGTGACGACCCTGCCATACACGACCTTGATCTCCCGGCAAAGCGCTGGCAACTACCAGCTGACCATCAAGAACTGGCAGGCTATCTTAGGTGACCCGATCAACTTCCTAGATGTTTTTGAAAAGGACTCCAGCTACAACACCAGCGGCTTTGCCAGCAGCAAGTACGACCAGCTGCTCAATGAAGCCGAAAACGTCTACGGCAACAAGCCGGTTCAGCGTTGGAAGCGGCTGGTGGCAGCTGAAAAGCTGTTGATGAATGAACAGGGGACTATCCCGCTGATCCAGACGGCCAAGCCGCAGCTGGTGCAAAGCTACGTCAAGAACGTGTCCTACAACCCGCTGGGCATCCCTTACGACTTCAAGCTTGTTTACATCAAGAAATAGGAGGCAGGCATGGCTTTTTCTGACTTTGATTTTTTAGAGAAAAACTTCATCCACTACGCCAAGGAAGACACCCAGTCCAAATACGCCAATAAAGACCAGGTTCCGACCACGCCTAATCAGGTCAAGATGATGAAGGAACTGGCTGACCAGGTCAAAGACTATGACCTTGAGTCTTATTACAATGAAAAAACTGCCTTCGCGATCGGCCACCTGGCCGCTAATACGGCAGGCGTTGCCCCAATCGGCTTTTTCGCCCATGTGGACACGGTTGAATTTGACGACCGCTTCCCCATCCGCCCCCAAGTCCACCGGGACTACCAGGGGCAAAAGCTGGCCCTGGATGAAGCGAACGGCATTTTCCTGGACCCGGAAGAATTTCCTGACCTGCTGACCTTAAAGGGGCAGACCCTGATCACCAGCGACGGGAAAACGGTTCTGGGGACTGACGACAAGGCCGGGGTGGCAGGCCTGCTGGCAGCTCTCAAGTATCTCCATGAGCACCCGGAAGTTGAACATGGCGATATCTATGTGGCTTTTGGCCCGGATGAAGAAATTGGCCTGGGCGGGCAGCGCTTTGACCCGGCTGATTTTCCGGGAGTGGAATTTGCCTATACCTTGGACAATGGCCGGCCAGGCGACTTTGAATACGAGACCTTCAATGCCTCAGCCGCTGATTTGACGATCAAGGGAACCGTGGTCCACCCGGGTGAAGCTTACGGGCTGCTGGTCAACGCCACGACGATCATGACGGAATTTTTGGCGGCCTTGCCCCAAGACCAGGTGCCGGAAAAGTCCCGGGGCCACGAGGGCTTTATTATGGTTACGGACGCCCAGAGCAGTGTCGATTCAGCCCATGTCGGCTTGATCATCCGCGACTTTGACTGGGATGAATTTTTGGCTAAAGAAGATTTGGTCAAAAAGCTCGTCGCTTCCTTAGGGGAAAAATACGGGCCAGACCGCTTCCAGCTGGACCTGCGCCGGCAGTACGAGAATATCTACAACGGGGTCAAGGACCGGCCTTATGTGGTCAACCTGGCCTTAGACAGCTATGAAAAAGCAGGCCTGGCGCCAAATGTACAGACCTTTAGAGGGGGAACCGACGGTAACTTCATCACCAAAAAGGGAATCCCGACCCCCAACCTCTTCAATGGCGGGGGCAACTACCACGGCCGCTACGAATACGTGACGGTCGAGCAGATGGACAAGCTGGCCGAGGTCTTGGTGACGATCGCGGCTGAGCATGCCCGCCAGAGCAAGGAGGGGCAAGACAAGCGGCCTCTGGAAAAATACTGGTAAAGATAAGAAGAGCATCCTTTTTTAACGGGGGATGCTCTTTTAGCGGACTTTTGATTTGTCCTTCAGGCCTATTCTTGTTATGATATAAAGTTGTAGTTATTGAAAGGAAAAAGATGGCAATGGACACTACTTGGAAGATACGTGAAATCGAAATCCCCAACCGGGTGATGGTGGCGCCGATGGCTGGCGTTTCCAACATGGCTTTTAGAAAAGTCTGCAAGGAATTCGGCGCCGGCATGGTTGTCTGCGAAATGATTTCCGACCACGGGATCATCTACGGCAACGAGAAAACTTTGAGCATGCTGGACGTCGACCCGGGCGAGCACCCGATGAGCATCCAGATCTTCGGGGGGACGGAAGACAGCCTTTTGCAGGCGGCCCAATACATCGACCAGCACACCGATGCCGATATCATTGACATCAACATGGGCTGCCCGGTGCCGAAGGTAACGAAGACTGACGCGGGTTCCAAGTGGCTTTTGGACTCAAACAAGATCTACCAGATGATCCACAAGGTTGTCCAGAACGTGGAAAAGCCGGTGTCCGTCAAGATGCGGATCGGCTGGGACCGCAAGCACATTTTTGCCGTGGAAAACGCCCTGGCCGCCCAGGAAGCCGGTGCTTCCATGCTGGCCATGCACGGCCGGACCAGAAAGCAGATGTACCAAGGCGAAGCTGACTGGGAAACCCTGCATGAAGTAGCCCAGGTCATGGACATTCCTTTCGTGGCCAACGGGGACATCACGACCCCACAGCTGGCCAAGAAGGCCCTGGACGAGATCGGCTGCACGGCTGTCATGGTTGGCCGGGCTGCTTTGGGCAATCCTTGGATCTTAAAGGAAATGACCCACTACCTGGCAACGGGCGAAGAACTGCCGAAGCAGTCCGTCCGGGAAAAGGTGGAAACCGCCAAGCACCAGCTCGACGGCCTGGTCCAGCTGCATGGGGAAAAGCGGGCCGTGCCGGAATTTCGCCAGCAGGCAGCATATTATTTGAAGGGAATTCCCCGTTCAGCCCGGACTCGTGCTAAAATAAATGAAGTCTGGACGCGTCAGGAGGTTTTTGACCTGCTTGACGAATTCGTCGAAATTTACGAAAAAAGGGCGCGGCAGAAGCAAGACCGCGTCGCTGATACCCAATCTATGTAAATGGAGGAAAAACACGTTGGCAAAGAACGAAATTAACGACCAAGTGCTTGTTCGTCGGCAAAAGCTTGAAGAACTCAAGGAGATGGGGATTGAACCCTTCGGCCGCAAATATGACCGGGAAGCCTTGGCCCGCGACCTGGACGAAAAGTACTTGGGCCTTGACAAGGATGAATTGAACGCAAATATGCCGAAGACCAAGATCGCTGGCCGGATGCTGGCCAAGCGGGGCAAGGGCAAGGTCGGCTTTGCGGACCTCTATGACCGTAGCGGAAAGATCCAGATCTACGTCCGCAAGGACATGGTCGGTGAAGAAAACTACCAGATTTTCAAGAAGGCCGACCTTGGTGACTTCCTGGGCGTTGAAGGCGAAGTCTTCAAGACTGACTCAGGCGAATTGTCTGTCCGGGCCCAGCACGTGACCTTCCTGTCCAAGGCTTTGCGGCCACTGCCTGACAAGTACCACGGTCTTAAGGACGTTGAATCCATTTATCGCCAACGCTACCTGGACTTGATCACCAACCACGAAAGCTACCAGCGCTTCGTTAACCGGACCAAGATCATCCAGGCCATCCGTGACTACTTGAACGGGCAGGACTTCCTGGAAGTTGAAACGCCAGTTTTGCACAACATCCCAGGCGGGGCTGAAGCACGTCCGTTCATCACCCACCACAACGCTTTGGACATCAACCTCTACATGCGGATTGCCTTGGAATTGCCGCTGAAGCGTCTGATCGTCGGTGACATGGAACGGGTTTACGAAATCGGCCGGGTCTTCAGAAATGAAGGGATGGACCTCAAGCACAACCCTGAATTTACTGAACTGGAAACCTACGCTGCTTACTACGACTTCCACGATGTCATGGATGAAGCCGAAGGCATCATCCGGGCAGCGGCCAAGGTTGTTTCAGAAGACGGCAAGATCAACTACCAGGGCACTGACCTGGACTTGGGCAAGCCATTCCGCCGGGTGCACATGGTTGACCTGATCAAGGAACTGACTGGCGTTGACTTCTGGCAGCCAATGACTCTGGAAGAAGCCCGGAAGGTTGCCGCTGAACACCATGTTGAAGTTGAACCTTACTGGCAAGTTGGCCACATCATCAACGCCTTCTTTGAAGAATTTGGTGAAAAGACAATCGTTGACCCAACCTTCGTTTACGGCCACCCAGTTGAAGTTTCACCGCTGGCCAAGAAGAACGCGGATGACCCGCGCTTCACTGACCGTTTCGAAATCTTCATCATGGGCAATGAATACGGCAACGCCTTCTCAGAACTGAACGACCCGCTTGACCAGCGGGAACGGTTCGAAGCCCAAATGGCTGAACGTGACGCCGGTAACGACGAAGCCGACATCATCGACGAAGACTACCTGCGGGCTATGGAATACGGTATGCCACCTACGGGTGGTCTGGGCATCGGGATCGACCGTCTGGTCATGCTTTTGACCAACGCGGCTTCAATCCGCGACGTCCTCCTCTTCCCAACCATGCGGCCGGAAAAGATCGTCGACGACGAAAAGAACATTAACCTGGACAAGTAGTTCAGATCGCTAAATTTAACTCTCCAGCTTTGCCTGGAGAGTTTTTTGTTTGAAAAAATAAAACGAATCGTTTTCAAGATATGAATATTAGAGCTTTTTTGCTAGAATATAGGCAATTAAATTGCGAGCTGCTATTAGAAAAGGTGAATTTTTGCCAATCTACAAATACTTATTGTCGATCTTAACCACCATCTCCGCCTTGGCTGGGGCCTTTTTGGCTGCCAGCAGCGGCTTACCGGCTTATTTGGCCGGCCAGCCCTTAAAGGCGGGTATTTTTGCCGTCCTCTGCCTCTTAGAGGGGCTTAGCGCCTACCTTCTCTGGCGGCCGGGGAAGCGGGCATTAGCTGTTTTGAATGGCGGCCTGCTGGCGGCAGCTTTGCTTTTGTTTTGGCAGGGAGAAGGCCTGGCAGCTGGAAGTGCCCTGGCTTTATTGGCAATCAACTATTTGCTGAAAAGGGAAGAGACCTGGGCCTGGACTCTGGCTTTAGTCTTGAACCTGGTCTTTGCCGCTTTGACCATGCTGCCCCACCAGTTTATGTCTTTCCCGGCTGCCTAGTTTTTTCATATCGTGCAAAGAGAGCGGATCGCCTCTTTCCTGCTTTTTAACAAGTACAAGGAGAACCAGCGCGAGCTCCGGGTCCAGGCTAATTTTGACCACTTGAGCGGGGTGATGCTCCGGTCGACCTTCATGGACCTTTCGCAAAAAGCAATCCAGCAGCCGGAGTGCACTGACCTCTTCATCGGCTTGGTTGACATCGACTACTTCAAGCAAATCAACGACAATTACGGCCACCGGATGGGGGACCTGGCCATTTAAAGGCTTGCCAGTGCCTGGAAAAAGAGCTGAAAGTCGATTACCGGGACCGGGCTGACTTTGTGGAAAAGTTTGACCCGGCCAAGGACAATGTTTTGGCGCGGCTGGGGGGCGACGAGTTCGTTTTTGCCTGCCACTGCCCGTCAGAAGCTGCTTGCCTTGAGAAAATGCGGGGCCTGCAGGCGGCTTTTGCCAAGGAGGAGATCGCATTAGACGGCCAGCGGCTCAGCTAGCTGCGTTTTTCCTGCGGGGTCATCCACTACCTAAACAACTTGCCTAATGTCGATCAGCTCTACCAAAAGGCCGACCAATTGATGTACGAGGTGAAAAAGCAGGGCGGGGGCAATGTTTTGCTGGCCCGGTCCTGATTTTTCCCGGAAAAGAGATTGACTTTGGACAAAAAGCTCGTATACTTTAAATACAGATTAGGTTTAGCTGGGAAAGTGCTCTCAGCGGCTTGATTTGGTGAATAGGACGATCAACCAGGAAATCACTGCCATGATTTCCTGGTTTTTGTTTGCCCTTTTTTCTAAAAAACGGATTGACATTTTCCCTAAGGCTAGTATACTTAAAACTAAATTAAGAACTGATGAAGAAAGGAGAACTGAGATGGAATTCGCAGCTAAGAATTGTCAAATGCAAGTCATGCCAATGAACATGCTGATGTCCAGCATGCCTTTTAGCATAGAAGCGAATACCTGTGGTTCACCATCCTAAGATCGTTACTGTATTGAAGATAGTAAAGGCCGCCTGAACTACTGGTTAGTTGGGCGGCTTTTTTACGAGGTAAGGTTCATGTGCAGGAAACGGTATCAACAGACGAAACGCTGGCTGATCCTCTGGCGGGGAGCAGCGATTGGGGCCAGCTGCATGTGTCGCTTGTGTTTGTAACAGCAATATTTCAGCAATCTAATCATTTCCAACAACTAACAACTAAAAAACAAATATTACACAGCAACAACACAAGCGAGGTAAAAAACATGAGTAAAGAAGCTATCAGCAACGAAGGTTTGTCATTTGAAACTTTGCAGGTCCACGCCGGCCAGCCAATCGACGAAACTGGCGCCCGGGCAGTGCCGATCTACCAGACCACGTCCTATGTCTTTGACGACGCTGACCAGGCAGCTGGCCGCTTTGCCTTGACCGACGCCGGCAACATCTACAGCCGTTTGACCAACCCAACCACGGCTGTTTTTGAAAGCCGGGTGGCTGCCCTGGAAGGCGGCACTGGTGGTGTATCTTTGGCAACTGGGGCGGCAGCGATTACCGCCGCTATCTTGAACGTAGCCGGGGCGGGCGACGAAATCGTAGCTGCTTCCACCATTTACGGCGGGACCTACGACCTGTTTGCCCAGACCTTGCCGCCATTGGGCATCAATACCCACTTCGTTGACCCAAGCGATCCGGCCAATTTTGAAAAAGAAATCAACGACCATACCAAGGTGGTTTACGCTGAAACCATCGGCAACCCGAATGCCAACTTGATCGACATTGACGCGGTAGCAGCAGTGGCCCATAAGCACGGGGTTTTGGTCATTATCGACAACACCTTTGCTACCCCTTACCTCTACCGGCCATTTGAACATGGGGCTGACGTGGTTGTCCACTCAGCGACCAAGTTCTTCGGCGGCCACGGGACGACTATGGGCGGGGTAGTCGTGGAAAGCGGCAAGTTTGACTATGAAAAGTCCGGCCGCTACCCGACTTTCACTAACCCTGACCCGTCCTACAAGGACGTGACTTGGGCCAAGCTGGGGGCTGGGGCCTTCACTACCAAAATCCGGGCAACAGTTCTGCGCGACACCGGGGCCAGCCTCAGTCCTTTCAACGCCTTCCTTCTTTTGCAGGGCTTGGAAAGCTTGTCCTTGCGTGTTGAACGCCACGTCTACAACGCGCAAAGAGTAGCTGAATACCTTAGCAAGCATCCAAAGGTTGCCTGGGTCCGCTACCCGGGCCTGGCCGACAGCCCGGACCATGCCCTGGCTGAACGGGACTTCCCGAAGGGGGTCGGCTCAATCTTCACCTTTGGCCTGAAGGGCGGGGAAGAAGCCGGCAAGCAGCTGATTGACAACTTGAAGATCTTCTCTCTTTTGGCCAATGTGGCTGACGCCAAGTCCTTGATCATCCAGCCAGCTTCAACCACCCATGCCCAGCTGAACGGCGAAGAACTGGCCAGCGTCGGGATTACTCCGGACTTGATCAGAATTTCCGTTGGGGTGGAAAATATCGACGACCTTTTGGCCGATCTGGACCAGGCCCTGGCCAAGCTGTAATTTTTGAAAAATACTCCTTAATACTAAAAAACGTTTCCTGCTTGAGGAAACGTTTTTTGCGTCTACATCTTCTTGATAGTCTCCATGTCATAGATGGAGTAGTCGCAGCGGTAGATAAAGAGCCGGTGGCCGTCGACATTGATCTGGGTGGTTGATGGCATGTCAGTGGCACTGACCCGGACCTTGTTACCGGCATAAACGGCGATCGGCTTGCCGGCTTGGGACCGGATCATGATGACCTTGCCCTTGGAGAGCCAGTCGTTTCTGAAATTGTTGTACATTATTGACAGAACCGGAATGGACCGCTGCTTGTCGGTAATGGTGACCTTTTTGGAAAAAGTATCTTCGTAATTGCGCAGGCCTTCGTTGGCGATCAAGCTGGAGCCGACATGGATCATCTGCTGGCCGCCGAATTCCACGTCGATGACTTTGGACTGCTCGTCGCCGCTGGAATTTTTCTTGCTCATCGGCTTGTAGGTCTCAATGTGGACTGACTTACCCTTGATCTGGTCGATCTTTTGCCCGTCGTAGTCATAGGTGGAGACGGTAAAGGGGATGCCGACCAGCTTGGACTTGAGGTCCAGGGTGTAGTCGCTGATCATGGAGCAGGAGGACAGGAGAGGCAGGAGGGCCAAGGCCAGGCAGGCCGCCAGGAGTCTTTTCTTTTTCATTTTTTCTCTTCCTTTCATTTAGACAAACGTTTTCTTACTCTTAGTTTAATCGAACTTGCCCCCGAGAAAAATACTATTTTTTATAAAAAAGCCCTTGCCAAGACCCGGCTTTTAGATTATCCTAATAGATGTGTTGCGGAAGTAGTTCAGTGGTAGAACATCACCTTGCCATGGTGGGGGTCGCGGGTTCGAATCCCGTCTTCCGCTTCTTCGGGAATTAGCTCAGTTTGGTAGAGCGCTACGTTCGGGACGTAGAGGTCACAGGTTCAAATCCTGCATTCCCGATTAGCCAATGTGTGATCAAAGCGTTACTTTATAGCGGCGCTTTTTTCTCATTTATGGGCAAAAAAGACTTGCAAAAGAGAAATTTTTTGGTAAACTAATAAATGTATCGCGGAAGTAGTTCAGTGGTAGAACATCACCTTGCCATGGTGGGGGTCGCGGGTTCGAATCCCGTCTTCCGCTTCATCAAAGACTCGCTAATTTAGCGGGCCTTTTCTTTTTGCCTTATAATAGATCTGCAGGGCGCCTGGCTTGTCGAAAAGATCGGGAAATGTTATGCTTGCAAGCATAGCAATTTTTGCCTTTTTACCTATTTACTGGCAGACGTGAAGGAGGAAATCATGGCAGCAGCAAGTCAGGCAGAGTACGAGTTATTGTTTGAGCAGGCCAAGGCCTTGACGGCCGGGGAGAGCGACTGGATCGCCAATACCGGCAATGTTTCGGCCCTTTTGAAGGCGGGGATGAAAAACGTTAATTTTGCCGGGGTCTACCGCTTTGAAAAGGGGGAATTGATCCTGGGACCCTTCCAGGGGATGCCGGCCTGCGTGCACATCCAGCTGGGTAAGGGGGTCTGCGGGAAAGCCGCCCTGGAAAAGAAGACGCAGATCGTGGCCAATGTCCATGACTTCCCAGGCCACATAGCCTGCGACAGTGCCTCCAATTCAGAAATCGTCGTGCCGGTTTTTAACCGGGATGGCAGCCTTTGGGGCGTGTACGACTTTGACTCGACTAATTTAGACAATTTTGATGATTTGGACCAGAAGTACTTAGAGCAGATCGCGGCAGTAGCTTTAGGCAACTAGGTCCAGTGTGAGGCGATTTTTATATGCAAAATTCATACAGTAAGAGCAGCAGACAGGTCTTGGAAATTGCCCAGGAACAAGCCAAGGAGTTTCACCACCGCCTGGTCGGGACAGAGCACGTCCTTTTGGCCCTGGTAATCGAAGCTGACGGCAAAGCCGGCAAGATCCTGCGGACCATGAACGTGACGCCGACCGGAGTCAGGGAAGAAATCGAGCGCTACACGGACTACGGCTCAGCGGCCCCGACCAGCTACATGGAATTTTCTCCCCGCCTGACTTTGGCGCTGGATTATGCCAAGCGGAATTCTGAACTCCGGTCCAGCAAGGAAATCGAAACGACTGACATTCTCCAGGCTTTGGTTTCCAGTGAGCAGATCCTGTCAGCCATGATCCTGCGCAACCTGGACGTGGACCTGGAAAACTTGAAAGACGAACTGGACGACGCCAACCAGGTGACCGGGGAAAGCGGCCAGACCAGCCGGCCAGCCGCGGCAGGCAGCAGCCAGTCGCAGACGCCGATTTTGGACCGCTTCGGGATCGACTTGAACCGGCGGGCTAAAGAAGGCAACATTGACCCGGTGATCGGCCGCCAGCGGGAACTGGACCGGGCGATTCAGATCCTGTCCCGGCGGACCAAGAACAACCCCCTTTTGGTCGGTGAGCCTGGGGTCGGCAAGACCGCGGTCGCTGAAGCTTTGGCCAGCGCGATCGTTGCTAAAAAGGTTCCCCGGGACCTGGCTGACAAGCGGGTGGTTTCACTGGATGTCAACAGCATGGTGGCCGGTACCCGCTACCGGGGTGAATTTGAAGAGCGGATGGACCGCTTAATCAAGGAAGTTACTGCCAGCAAGAATATCATTCTTTTTGTCGACGAAATCCACTCTTTGGTCAAGGCCGGGGACGCGGAAGGGGCGATGAGCGCCTCCAACACCTTGAAGCCGGCATTGGCCCGCGGGGACATTCAATTGATCGGGGCCACGACTTTTGAAGAATACCGCAAGCACATGGAAAAAGACTCTGCCTTTGTCCGCCGCTTCCAGCTGGTCCGCCTGGCTGAGCCAAATGAAGAGGAAACCCTGCAAATTTTGCATGGGATCAAGGACAAGTATGAAGACTACCACCGGGTAGCTTTGTCAGAAGAAGCCTTGCAGGCAGCAGTTGATTTGTCCAGCCACTACATTGCCGACCGCTACCAGCCGGACAAGGCCATCGACTTGATCGATGAAGCCAGCGCGGCGGTTAAACTGGCTAATGACACTGGCGAAGACAAGGACCTGGCTGAAATCGATTTGGAAATCAGCCGGACTCTCAAGCAGAAGAACGATGAAGCAGCCAAGCAGAACTTTGCCCAAGCGGCCAAGCTGCGCAACCAGGAAATCGCCTTGCGGCAAAAGCGGAATGAGATTGCCAAGAAGCTGGCCGGCAAGGATGAGAAGCGGTCAGTCGTTGGGGCTGAAGACGTGGCCAAGGTGGTCTCCATCTGGACCGGGGTTCCGGTAACCCAGCTTAAGACCAGCGAAAATAAGCGCCTGGCCCGCCTGGAAGGGATCCTGCATGAAAGAGTCATCGGCCAAGACGATGCCGTCAAGGCCGTGGCCAATGCCATCCGCCGGTCCAGAAGCGGTTTGAAGGACGAGAACCGGCCGATCGGTTCCTTCCTCTTCCTAGGCCCAACCGGGGTCGGCAAGACTGAACTGGCTAAGGCTGTGGCTGAGGCAGTTTTTGGCTCAGAAGACAATATCATCAGAGTCGACATGTCAGAGTACATGGACCGGGAATCTTCCTCCAAGCTGATCGGGTCAGCGCCTGGCTACGTTGGCTACGAAGAAGGTGGCCAGCTCTCCAACAAAGTCCGGGAACATCCTTACTCAGTGGTTCTTTTTGACGAAGTGGAAAAGGCAAACCCGGAAATTTTCAACGTCTTGCTACGGGTCCTGGATGAAGGCTTCATGACTGATTCTCTGGGCCGGAAGGTCGACTTCAGAAACACGATTATCATCATGACTTCCAACCTTGGTTCCAGAAGCTTGGAAGCTGACAGCCACGTGGGCTTCTCAGCCAGCCAGGAAGACCAGGGCAAGCTGATCGCGGAAAAGGTAACCAGGGCCACCAAGGACTTCTTCCGGCCGGAATTTTTGAACCGGATCGACGAAAAGATCGTCTTCAAGCCCCTGGAAGCCAAGCAGCTGCGGGAAATCGTGACGCTTCTGACCCGGAAACTGGTCAAGCGGCTGGCGGAAAAAGATATTACTTTGCGCCTGTCGCCAGCTGCCTTGGACCAATTGGCCAAGGACGGCTACAATCCGGAAATGGGGGCCCGGCCATTGCGGCGGACCATCCAGGATGAAGTTGAAGACGAATTGGCCCAGGACCTGGTCAGCGAAAAGCTGCAGGCCGGCGACACGGTCAAGATCGGTGCCCGGGGCGGCAAGCTGCGCTTTGAAATCGTCAAGGCCAAGACTGGTGAAAAGATCAAGGGATAATCAATAGATTTTTGGAGGCAGATTATGTTTGGCAAGAAGAATAAAGCTGAAGCTGCTAAGGCAGAACAAGAAGCAAGCAAGAAGACTGACGGGCGGATCCTGCTTTACAGCGACATCATCGACGCGCTTTACGACGAAATGCCAAGAGAAAGCGGGAGGCCCTGCTGGAAGCTAAGCAGCAGCTGGAACAGAAGGTCTACCTGGGCAAGGTGATGCGGGACTTGCGGATCGCTTTAGAGCCGGTCGCGATCAAATCCCAGCTCAGCCCGCAAGGCAAGCAGATTTTCTGGAATATCACGGCTGGCGGCTACCAGCTCACCGGGGTTGGTCTGGCCAGCCAGACAGCCATGCTTTTTAGCGGCCGCTAGGGCTTGCTTTCCTTTAAAATTAGTGGTACAATATTGGGCGATTTAAAAGGCTGAAGTTCAGGATTTTACTGATATATTGTCCAGTAAAATGATACAGACAAAAACGACTGGTTCGTTTTTGTCTTTTTTATGCCCAAAATCCCGGCCTTTTTTAAATGTAACACAAATGTAATATTTGCTTTCTTCAACAGGATAGAAAGGATGTTTTCCTTGCTAAACGGACACGTAGTAAATTACGGACAACACCGGACAAGACGCAGCTTCTCACGGATTAAGGAAATCCTGCCGCTGCCAAACTTGACCGACGTACAGACTGAATCATACAAGTGGTTCCTTGACGAAGGCGTTAAGGAAGTTTTCGACGACATTCTGCCAATCAGCGACGCTTCTGGCCGCCTGACTCTGGAATACGTCGACTACAAGCTGCAAGAACCTAAGTATACTGTCGATGAATCACGCAAGCACGACGCGACTTACTCCGCTCCAATGCACGTGACTCTGAAGCTGACCAACCACGAAACTGGCGAAATCAAGACCCAAGACGTCTTCTTCGGCGACTTGCCGCTGATGACCAAGTCCGGCTCCTTCATCGTTAACGGGGCGGAAAGAGTTATCGTTTCCCAGCTGGTTAGATCACCTGGTGTCTACTACAGTGGCGAATTCGACAAGAACGGCCGGCAAATCTTCGGCACGACTGTCATCCCTAACCGTGGGGCTTGGCTGGAATTCGAAACTGACGCCAAGAACATTTCCTACGTCCGGGTTGACCGGACCCGGAAGCTTCCTTTATCTGTCCTGGTCCGGGCCCTGGGCTTTGGCTCTGACAGCGAAATAAAGGAAATCTTCGGCGACAGCGACACTTTGGACCTGACTTTGGACAAGGATGTTCACAAGAACCCAGCAGACAGCCGGGTAGCAGAAGCCTTGAAGGACATCTACGACCGCCTGCGTCCAGGTGAACCAAAGACTACCGACTCATCCCGGAGCCTCCTGGTTTCCCGCTTCTTTGATCCACGCCGTTACGACCTGGCTGCTGTTGGCCGCTACAAGGTCAACAAGAAGCTGAGCTTGAAGAACCGGCTTTTGGGCTACACTTTGGCTGAAACCCTGGCTGACCCTGACACTGGAGAAGTTCTGGCTGCCAAGGGGACGGTTGTCAACAACGAAGTCATGGACGTTCTGAAGGACTACCTGGACCGCGACGACTTCAAGACTGTTACCTACACCCCATCTGATGAAGGTGTAATCCCAGAACCTGTAACTGTTCAGGAAATCAAGGTCTTCTCCCGTGAAATTCCTGACCGGGAAATCAAGCTGATCTCCAACGGCCACATTGCTGAAGACGTTAAGTGCATCACTCCAGCCGACATCATCGCTTCTGTCAACTACTTCCTGGAACTCCAAGAAGGCGTCGGCAACATCGACGACATTGACCACTTGGGTAACCGTCGCATCCGCCGGGTTGGCGAATTGCTGCAAAACCAGATGCGGATCGGTTTGGCCCGGATGGAACGGGTTGTCCGCGAACGTATGTCAATTCAAGACGCGGCTACGGTTACTCCGCAGCAATTGATCAACATCCGGCCAATCGTTGGTTCAATCAAGGAATTCTTCGGTTCATCCCAGCTTTCCCAATTCATGGACCAAAACAACCCGCTGGGTGAATTGACCCACAAGCGGCGTATGTCCGCCTTGGGGCCTGGTGGTCTGTCCCGTGACCGGGCCGGCTACGAAGTCCGGGACGTTCACTACACCCACTACGGCCGTCTGTGCCCAATCGAAACGCCAGAAGGCCCTAACATCGGTTTGATCAACTCCATGGCCACTTACGCCATCATCAACAAGTACGGCTTCCTGGAAACCCCATACCGGCGCGTTTCCTGGGCAACCCACAAGGTTACCGACAAGATCGACTACTTGACTGCCGATGAAGAAGACAACTACATCATCGCCGGGGCCAATACTCCTCTGAACGAAGACGGCTCCTTCGTTGATGACGTGATCCTTTGCCGGCACCGGGAAGACAACGTCGAAGTAAGTCCAGACCGGATCGACTACATAGACGTTATTCCAAAGCAGGTTGTTTCCGTAACTTCCGCATGTATTCCATTCCTGGAAAACGACGACTCCAACCGGGCCTTGATGGGGGCCAACCACCAACGTCAGGCTGTTCCTTTGATCAACCCGCACGGTCCGCTTGTGGCTACTGGTATGGAATACCGGGCAGCTCACGACTCCGGTGACGCCTTGCTGGCTGAAGCAGACGGTGAAGTTGAATACGTGGACGCAAACGAAATCCGCGTCCGCCGCGAAGACCAGACACTGGACACTTACACCCTTGAAAAGTACCGCCGGTCAAACGCGACTAAGAACTACAACCAGACGCCAAACGTCAAGCGCGGCGACAAGGTTGTTGACGGCCAGGTAATTGCCAACGGTCCGTCAATGGCTGATGGCGAACTTGCCCTGGGTCAAAACCCGGTTATCGCCTTCACCACTTGGAACATGTACAACTTCGAAGACGCCATCATGCTGAGCGAACGCCTGGTTAAGGAAGACGTCTACACTTCAATCCACATTGAAGACTACGACTCAGAAGCCCGTGACACCAAGCTGGGGCCGGAAGAAATTACCCGGGAAATCCCTAACGTTGGTGAAGACGCCTTGAAGGACCTGGACGAAAACGGGATCATCCGGATCGGTGCCGAAGTTCACGACGGCGACATCCTGGTCGGCAAGGTTACCCCTAAGGGGATAACTGAACTGAGCGCTGAAGAAAGACTGCTGCACGCCATCTTTGGTGAAAAGGCCCGTGAAGTCCGTGATACTTCATTGAGGGTACCTCACGGCGGTGGCGGTGTGGTTCAAGACGTTCAAGTCTTCACCCGTGAAGCCGGCGACGAACTGGCACCAGGCGTTAACACCCTGGTTCGGGTTTACATCGTACAAAAGAGAAAGATCCAAGTCGGGGACAAGATGTCCGGTCGTCACGGTAACAAGGGTACGGTTGCCCTGATTGCTCCAGTTGAAGACATGCCTTACCTGCCAGACGGTACTCCAGTCGACATCTGCTTGAACCCAATGGGTGTGCCATCACGTATGAACATCGGGCAGCTGCTTGAAATCCACTTGGGCCGGGCAGCCCGGGCCTTGGGTATCCACGTGGCTACTCCGGTATTCGACGGGGCCAGCGAAGACGACGTTTGGGACTTTGTCCGCGAAGCCGGTGTTGACTCAGACGGTAAGACTGTCCTTTACGACGGCCGGACCGGTGAACCATTCCACAACCGGGTTTCAGTCGGGGTTATGTACTACCTGAAGCTGACTCACATGGTTGACGACAAGATCCACGCGCGGTCAATCGGGCCTTACTCACTTGTTACCCAACAGCCTTTGGGTGGTAAGGCGCAATTCGGTGGCCAGCGTTTTGGTGAAATGGAAGTCTGGGCTTTGGAAGCCTACGGTGCAGCCTACACCCTGCAAGAAATCTTGACCTACAAGTCTGACGACGTTGTCGGCCGTGTCAAGGCCTATGAAGCAATCGTCAAGGGCGAAAGAATTACTAAGCCAGGCGTGCCTGAATCATTCCGCGTTTTGGTCAAGGAACTGCAATCATTGGGTCTGGACCTGCGCGTTTTGGACAGCGACGAAAACGAAGTTGAACTGCGCGACATGGACGAAGACTCAAATGAACATGTAAACATCGATGCTTTATCTCGCCTTGCGGAAGCGCAAGAAAAGAAGAAGTTGGCCGAAGAAGAGGCCGAAATCGCCGCGGAAGGCAGCGCGGAAGAAGACGCAGCTGAAGCAGATGCTGATGCAAATGAAGCTGAAACTGCTGACGACGACAAGGCTTCAAAGTAATTGGGAGGTTAAACTTTGATCGACGTAAATAAGTTTGAAAGCATGCAGATTGGTTTGGCTTCACCAAACAAGATCAGAAGCTGGTCTTACGGGGAAGTTAAGAAGCCGGAAACCATCAACTACCGGACTTTGAAGCCAGAAAAAGACGGTCTGTTCGATGAACGGATCTTCGGGCCGACCAAGGACTACGCTTGTGCCTGTGGCAAGTACAAGGGCGTTCGCTACAAGGGGATCGTCTGTGACCGGTGCGGGGTTGAAGTAACGACCTCTCACGTGCGCCGGGAACGGATGGGCCACATCGAGCTGGCTGCTCCTGTAACCCACATCTGGTACTTCAAGGGTATCCCATCAAGAATGGGTCTGGTTTTGGACGTGTCTCCAAAGCAATTGGAAGAAGTTATCTACTTCGCTGCCTACATTGTCATCGATCCAGGTGACACTGGCCTGGAAGCCAAGCAGCTCTTGACTGAAGCTGAATACCGGGAAGAAAAGGCCAAGTACGGCAACCGCTTCGTGGCTAAGATGGGTGCCGAAGCTATCCGCGACCTGCTTAAGCAGGTTGACCTGGACAAGGAAGTTACTGCCCTTAAGGCAGAACTGCAAACCTTGAAGGGGCAAAAGCGGACCCGGGCCATCCGCCGGCTGGACATCCTTGATGCCTTCAGAAACAGCGGCAACAAGCCTGAATGGATGGTTATGGAAACTGTTCCGGTTATTCCGCCGGACTTGCGTCCAATGGTTCAGCTGGAAGGTGGCCGTTTCGCCACTTCCGACTTGAACGACCTTTACCGCCGGGTTATCAACCGTAACAACCGGTTGAAGAAGCTGCTGGACATGCACGCTCCTAGCTTGATCGTGCAAAACGAAGAGCGGATGCTGCAAGAAGCAGTTGACGCCTTGATCGACAACGGACGCCGGGGCCGCCCAGTTGTTGGGCCAGGCAACCGGCCACTGAAGTCTATCTCACACATGCTGAAGGGTAAGCAAGGGCGTTTCCGTCAAAACTTGCTTGGTAAGCGTGTTGACTACTCCGGCCGTTCAGTTATCGACGTTTCTCCAAAGCTGAAGCTTTACCAATGTGGTGTTCCGCGTCCAATGGCTCTGGAATTGTTCAAGCCATTCGTTATGCGGGAACTTGTCCGCCGGGGCATTGCTTCCAACATCAAGAACGCCAAGCGCAAGATCGATCGGGAAGACGACGACATCTGGGACGTATTGGAATACGTCATTAAGGAACGTCCAGTTCTTTTGAACCGGGCACCTACCCTGCACCGGCTGTCAATCCAGGCCTTTGAACCAGTTTTGGTCCCAGGCAAGGCCCTGCGTTTGCACCCGCTGGCTTGTGAAGCCTACAACGCCGACTTCGACGGTGACCAGATGGCCATCCACGTGCCGTTGTCAGACGAAGCTGTAGCTGAATCCCGCCTCTTGATGCTGGCTGCCCACCACATCTTGACTCCTAAGGACGGTACGCCAATCGTTACTCCGTCCCAGGACATCGTTTTGGGTAACTACTGGCTGACCCAGGCTGAAATCGGCCGGGAAGGCGAAGGCATGATCTTTGCTACTCCAGAAGAAGCAACCATCGCCTACAACAACGGTGATATTCACTACCACACCATCATCGGTGTGTCAGCCGCTTCAATGCCGAAGAAGGACTGGGGCGCGGGCCACGAAGACAGCATTTTCGTAACTACTTACGGCCGCTTGGTCTTCAACTCCCTCTTCCCAGACGACTACTTCTACATCAACGAACCAACCCAGGACAACTTAAAGCAGCCAATGGCTGACAAGTACTTCCTGGAAGATGGCCAGGACATCCAGGACAAGATCGCTGAAATTGGCCAGGACCTGGTGGCTACGCCATTCAAGAAGGGCTTCCTGGGTGACACTATTTCTGAAATCTACAAGCGCTACCGGGTACAAAGAACTTCTGAATATCTGGACGACTTGAAGGAAATGGGCTACTCAGCTTCAACTATTTCCGGCTTGACCATCGGTATGGCTGACGTTCCGGAAACCAAGACCAAGGATGCTTTGGTTGCTGAAGCCCGCAAGAAGGTTAAGCAAGTATCCAAGATGTTCCGCCGGGGCAAGCTGTCCGACAAGGAACGTCACGACAACGTCATCAAGATCTGGACTGACTGTAAGGATGCCGTTCAACAGGAAATTGCTGAATTCAAGGACCAAAGGAACCCAATCTCCGTCATGCAGCAGTCCGGTGCCCGTGGTAACATCTCCAACTTTACCCAGCTGGCTGGTATGCGTGGTTTGATGGCCACTCCAAGTGGTGAGTTGTTCGAAATCCCGGTTATCTCCAACTTCAAGGAAGGTCTGACCGTTCTGGAACTGTTCATGTCCACTCACGGCGCCCGGAAGGGGATGACTGACACGGCCTTGAAGACTGCCCAGTCTGGTTACCTGACCCGTCGTTTGGTCGACGTTGCCCAGGACGTTATCATTCGTGAAGACGACTGTGGCACTGACCGCGGCATTACTGCCAAGGCCATCGTTGACAAGGATGCCGGCTTGATTGAATCACTTTACGACCGTCTGGTCGGCCGCTTTACCAACCGGACTATCCGTGACCCGCAAACTGGTGAAGTCATCTGCCCTAAGGGAGTCTTGATGGACGAACAAATGGCGCAGAAGATTGTTGACGCTGGCGTGCAGGAAGTTCAAATCCGGTCAATCCTGACTTGCAACACTTCCCACGGTATCTGCCGGAAGTGCTACGGCCGGAACCTGGCCACTGGCGAAGAAGTTGAAATCGGTGAAGCAGTTGGTACGGTTGCCGCTCAGTCAATCGGTGAACCAGGTACCCAGCTGACCCTGCGTACTTTCCACACCGGTGGTGTTGCCGGCGCAGAAGACATCACTCAAGGTCTGCCTCGTGTGCAAGAATTGTTCGAAGCCCGCAACCCTAAGGGTCGCGCGGTTATCTCTGAAGTTGACGGTGTTGTTGACAAGATCGAAAGTAACGCGGCTGAACACTTGCAGGAAATCACTGTTAAGGGCAAGATCGACACCAGAGTCTACACCATTCCTTACACTGCTAAGCCAGCAGTTCAGGAAGGCGATGAAATCCACCGTGGTGACAAGCTGATCCCTGGTTCTATCGACCCTAAGGAATTGATCAAGGTAACTGACACCTTGACGACTGAAGAATACATCCTGGCTGAAGTCCAGAAGTCATACCGGACTCAAGGGGTTGACCTGGCCGACAAGCACGCCGAAGTCTTGACCAGACAGATGCTGCAGAAGGTCCGGGTTCTTGACCCAGGTGAAACCGACATCTTGCCAGGTGAAGTCATGGACATCGCTGAATTCCGCGACAGAAACCGTGACGTCATCATCAGCGGCGGGATCCCGGCTACTGCCCAGGCTGACATTCTGGGTATCACCAAGGCTGCCTTGGAAACCAACAGTTTCCTGTCAGCTGCTTCCTTCCAGGAAACTACCCGGGTTCTTACCGACGCGTCAATCCGCGGCAAGAACGACCCGCTTCTCGGTTTGAAGGAAAACGTCATCATCGGGAAGATCATCCCAGCTGGTACTGGTATGCCAATTTACCGCGACCAAGTGCCAAAGGCCGATGTTCAACAACCAGACTCAGTTTACTCAATCGCTGACCTGGAAAAGAAGATGGAAGACGAAAACAAGGAAACTGAAAGCAAGTAATCCAGTTTAATTAACAAGAAAAACGCTCGAATGGCTCAAAGTCATCCGAACGTTTTTTCTTTTACCCTAAAGGAAAAATTGGAGGTTGAGGCCCCAGAATAAGTAGGGCAGGAAGGCAAAGGGCTCTTTACCCGGCCGCTTATGCCAAAGCGCGTGGGCGATGGCCAGCAGGGAGGCCAGCAGGAAACTCTTCACAGCAACGGGACATGAAAAATTTAAAGACAGGAGTAAAAAATGCCAAACGTCTCCGCTGCCCATTTTCCCTGTAAAAGCGAGCCAGACCAGGACTGCCAGAAAAATTGCAGCCTGCCCCAGGCCTTCCGTGTTTGGTGCCTGGAAAAAATGCATCAGCCCGGTGGCCAGCGGTACGACGAGCAGGCAAGTATCAAAAGACTGTTCATGCAGGTCGCTGACAACCATTAAAAAGAAGTTGATTATAAAGAGCAAAGAAATAGCACTGCTCCTAGAATTGGAGATTAAATAAACTAACAAATTTCCGGCCAGAATGATGTAAGGGATATCATCCGCCAGCCAGCTTTTACACTCAAGAAAGGTATTATAACGATAACGGTCGGCGATGAAAACTGCCAAAAGACCGCAGAGTAAAGAAATCATTTCGCTGAGCATTTTTTCCCTCCACTTACTATTACACCTTTTTTGCCAATATTTTTTAAAAAGGCAAAAAATTGTCAGTTTAGGGAAAATTACCTGCTAAAAAACAAATTTCTCCAGAGATTGGGCAATCCCGTCTTCATCATTGCTACTGGTGACATAGTCAGCGGCTTGCTTAACCAGGTCATTGCCGTTGCCCATGGCCACGCTGGTGCCGGCAAAAGCAAACATGTCTAAGTCGTTTCTCTCGTCGCCGATCGCCATGACTTCTTCTGGCGCGATTTCCAGCCGGCCGCAGAGTTCTTTGAGCCCCTGGCCCTTGTTGACCTTGGGATTGAGCAGTTCAAGGAAGCAGGCGTCAGTCCCGCGATTGGCCGGCCGGAACAGAGAACGATTTTAACGCCGCGGTCAAGTGCCTTAGAGATGGCTTCCTTTGTGCTGGCCTGGATTTCTCCTTGGGAGTTGAGCAGGGTACCGTCAGTGTCGATAGCAATTAATTTGATCATTTTTTTACCTCATTTTTTCTTTTCTACTAACAATAAATTAATTTTTTCGCATAAAATCAATCTTAGCATAGATAGAAAACGCTGCCATCGAGTGAAAAAGCGCAGCTTTTTCCAGGCTGGAAATTCTAGAAAAAAGCTTTGCATTAGCTGGCAAATGGAGTATACTAACAGATGTATGTTTTGAAGATTACTCCGCGAGGCAAAAAAGAAACTCCCGGATATGTGAGCAAAATGATATATAAATTTAGGAGGAACTAGTTAATGCCAACCATTAATCAATTGGTTAGAAAAGGCCGTCACTCAAAGACTACTAAGTCAAAGTCACCAGCCTTGAACTACAGCTACAACAGCATGAAGAAGGAACAAGTCTTCAACCCAGCACCACAAATGCGTGGGGTTGCGACTCGTGTCGGTACTATGACGCCAAAGAAGCCTAACTCAGCTTTGCGTAAGTACGCCCGTGTACGTCTTTCAAACTTGACTGAAGTTACTGCCTACATCCCAGGTGAAGGCCACAACTTGCAAGAACACTCAGTTGTACTGATCCGTGGGGGCCGTGTAAAGGACCTTCCTGGTGTACGTTACCACATCGTTCGTGGTGCCCTTGACACTGCTGGTGTTGACGGCAGAAAGCAAGCTCGTTCCAAGTACGGCGCTAAGAAGGGTTAAAGGAGGACTTAAATAATGCCAAGAAAAGGTCATGTTTCAAAGAGAGACGTTTTAGCAGACCCAGTTTACAACTCAAAGCTGGTTACTAAGCTGATCAACCACTTGATGAAGGATGGTAAGAGAGCTCAAGCTTCATCAATCTTGTACGATGCTTTTGACATCATCAAGGACAAGACTGGCAAGGAACCAATGGACGTCTTTGAAGAAGCCATGAACAACGTTAAGCCAGTTTTGGAAGTTAAGGCTCGCCGTATCGGTGGATCTAACTACCAAGTTCCTGTAGAAGTTCGTCCAGAAAGACAAACTACTTTGGCATTGCGTTGGTTGGTTTCATACTCCCGCCTGCGTAACGAACACACTATGGATGAACGTCTGGCAAACGAATTGATCGATGCCTCAAACAACACTGGTTCAGCCGTTAAGAAGCGTGAAGACGTGCACCGTATGGCAGAAGCTAACCGTGCCTTCGCTCACTACCGTTTCTAATCCAGTGCTCGTTATCTAAGGAGATAGAAAATTATGGCTAACAAACGTGAATTCTCATTAGAGAAGACTCGCAACATCGGTATCATGGCCCACATCGACGCCGGTAAGACTACTACTACTGAACGTATCCTTTACTACACTGGTAAGATCCACAAGATTGGTGAAACTCACGAAGGTGACTCCCAAATGGACTGGATGGAAGAAGAAAAGGAACGTGGGATCACGATCACTTCCGCAGCCACTACTGCGCAATGGAAGGACCACCGGATCAACATCATCGACACCCCAGGACACGTCGACTTCACTATCGAAGTTGAACGTTCCCTGCGTGTCCTTGACGGTGCCGTAACTGTTCTGGACGCACAATCAGGTGTTGAACCACAAACTGAAAACGTTTGGCGTCAAGCTGAAAACTACGGTGTTCCGCGGATCGTCTTCGTTAACAAGATGGACAAGATCGGTGCCAACTTCGACTTCTCAGTTAAGAGTCTGCACGAACGTTTGAACGCTAACGCTATCGCCGTTCAAATGCCTATCGGTGCTGAAGACCAATTCGAAGGCGTTATCGACTTGTTCGACATGGTTGCCGACGTCTACGACGAAGACAAGCTGGGCGCAAACTGGGAAACTATTCCAGTTCCAGACGAATACAAGGAAGAAGCCGAAAGCCGTCGTGAAGAAATGATCGAAGAGATCGCTGAAGTTGACGACGACATTATGGAAAAGTTCCTTGGCGGTGAAGAAATCTCCAACGAAGAACTTAAGGCTGCCTTGCGCCGGGCAACTTTGGACTTGAAGGCCTTCCCAGTATTTGCTGGTTCAGCCTTCAAGAACAAGGGTGTGCAAATGATGCTTGACGGTGTTGTTGACTACCTGCCATCACCACTTGACGTTAAGCCTTACATCGCCCACGACAAGGAAGGCAACGAAGTTGAATTGCTGGCTGACGACAACAAGCCATTTGCAGCTTTGGCCTTCAAGATCGCCACTGACCCATTCGTTGGTCGTTTGACTTTCATCCGTGTCTACACTGGTTCATTGGAATCAGGTTCTTACGTTTTGAACGCTTCAAAGAACCAACGTGAGCGTGTTGGTCGTTTGCTGCAAATGCACGCCAACTCACGTACTGAAATCCCAGAAGTCTTCTCAGGTGACATCGCTGGTGCCATCGGTTTGAAGGACACTACTACTGGTGACTCTTTGACTGACCCAGCTCACCCATTGATTCTGGAAAGCCTGGACATCCCAGCTCCAGTTATCCAAGTTTCAGTTGAACCTAAGTCAAAGGCTGACCGGGACAAGATGGATGTCGCTTTGCAAAAGCTGACTGAAGAAGACCCAACTTTCCGTGCTGAAACTAACCCAGAAACTGGTGAAACTTTGATCTCCGGGATGGGTGAACTTCACCTGGACATCATGGTTGAACGTATGAAGCGTGAATTCAACGTTGAAGCAACCATCGGTGAACCACAAGTTGCCTACCGTGAAACCTTCACTGTACCAACTCGAGCTCAAGGTAAGTTTGTTCGTCAGTCCGGTGGTAAGGGTCAATACGGTGACGTTTGGATCGAATTTACTCCAAACGAAGGCAAGGGCTACGAATTCGAAGACGCCATTGTCGGTGGTGTAGTTCCTCGTGAATACATCCCAGCAGTTGACGCTGGTTTGCAAGAAGCCATGAAGAACGGTGTTCTGGCTGGCTACCCATTAATCGACGTTAAGGCTAAGCTGTACGACGGTTCATACCACGAAGTCGACTCAAGTGAAGCTGCCTTCAAGGTTGCCGCATCATTGGCGTTGAAGAACGCTGCTCCAAAGGCCGGCGCTGTTATCCTTGAACCAATCATGAAGGTTCAAGTCATCGCTCCAGAAGAATACCTTGGTGACGTTATGGGCTCAATCACTGCTCGTCGTGGCCAAATGGAAGGTATGGAAGACCGAGCAGGTGCCAAGGTCATCAACGCGATGGTTCCATTGTCAGAAATGTTTGGTTACGCAACTACCCTGCGTTCATCTACTCAAGGCCGTGGTACCTTCACGATGGTTATGGACCACTACTCACCATGTCCTAAGTCAATCCAAGCTGAAATTATCAAGAAGCGCGGCGGCAATGCTTAATGCTTCCTAGCATGATCTAGGCCTTGATTTAGACCAAAACAGAAATCCTAGTAAAGACATTACTTGTCCTTGCTAGGATTTTTTGTATTTTTTAAGAAAAAACTGGCTTCTGGAAATATAAACATGTTAAAAAGGAAAGAAAAAGTTCTCTGCCAAGGGAAAGGAATTCCAGGAAACTTTTTCGAAAAAATAGGGCTAAACCCTTGCTATTTAAGGCTTAAGGCCTTATACTAGATGAAGTGCTTTTGAGAGGGAAAATGCCCTCTGAGTACAAATTGTAGTTAGCTTAGACGCGGAAGGTTGCGGCACACTAGGCTGCATTGCCACAGTGGTTGTGCAGGGAATTTTCGCCGAGCTAGTCATCTTTTAAAGAAGACGTATAGGAGGTAATTAGATGGCAAATGAAAAGATTCGTATTAGACTAAAGTCTTACGAACACAGCATTCTCGATGAATCAGCTGCTAAGATTGTGGACACTGCGAAGAGAACTGGTGCTGAAATCTCAGGTCCAGTTCCGCTTCCAACTGAAAGAACTTTGTTCACTGTTCTGCGTTCACCACACAAGAACAAGGACTCACGTGAACAATTCGAAATGCGGACCCACAAGCGCTTGATCGACATCTTGAGCCCAACCCCTAAGACGGTTGACTCATTGATGAAGCTCGATCTGCCAAGCGGCGTAGACATCGAAATCAAGCTTTAATTTTTAGATAGAAAGAGGTGTAATCATGACCAAAGGAATCTTAGGAAGAAAAGTTGGCATGACTCAAATCTTCACTAAAGATGGTGTTCTTGTGCCAGTAACTGTTATTGAAGCAACTCCAAACGTTGTTATGCAAGTTAAGACTGTAGAAAACGACGGTTACGAAGCTGTACAATTGGGCTACCAAGACAAGCGTGAAGTTTTGAGCAACAAGCCAGAAAAAGGTCATGCTGATAAGGCAAAGACTTCACCTAAGCGCTTCATTCGTGAACTCCGCGGAGTAGAGCTTAGTGACTACGAAGTCGGCTCAGAAGTTACCGTGGAGACGTTCAAGGAAGGTGACGTTGTCAACGTTACTGGTACTTCAAGAGGTCATGGCTACCAAGGTAACATCAAGCGCCACCACCAATCACGTGGTCCTGAAACTCACGGTTCCCGTTACCACAGAATTCCGGGTTCAATGGGTTCAATCATCAACCGCGTGCCAAAGGGCAAGAAGTTGCCAGGTCACATGGGTGTGAAGACTGTTACTATTGAAAACTTAGTAGTAGAAAAAGTTGTTGCAGACAAGAACGTTTTGATGATCAAGGGTAACGTGCCAGGCGCCAAGAACTCATTGATCGTTGTTAAGTCATCTGCAAAGGCTAGCAAGTAGGAAGGAGGACTCAAATGGCTAATTTCAAACTTATGGATCAAAACGGCAACAACGCTGGTGAAGTAACTTTAAACGATAACGTGTTTAGCGTTGAACCAAACGAAGCTGTTGTCTTTGATGCAATCATCAGACAAAGAGCTGGCAAGCGTCAGGGTACCTCTAAGGTGAAGAACAGATCTGCCGTTCGCGGTGGTGGTAAGAAGCCTTGGAGACAAAAGGGTACTGGTCGTGCTCGCCAAGGTTCAATCCGTGCTCCGCAATGGCGCGGCGGTGGTGTTGTCTTTGGGCCTACTCCACGTTCCTACGCTTACAGCATGCCAAGAAAGCAACGCCGGCTGGCTATCAAGTCTGTCTTGTCACAAAAACTCCTTGACCAAAACTTGGTAGTTCTGGACAAGCTGACTCTGGACGCTCCTAAGACTAAGGACTTCGTTGCAATCTTGAACGGCTTGAAGCTTGAAGGCAAGGTTCTGGTTGTTTCAGACGACAAGAACGTACAACTTTCAGCCAAGAACCTGCCAAAGGTTAAGGTTGTTCCAGTTAACGGCTTGAACGTTGAAGACGCCGTTAACTACGACAAGCTCGTTTTGACTCAAGACGACGTTAAGAAGATTGAGGAGGTATTGGCTTAATGGACGCACGCGACATTATCTTAAGACCTGTTATCACTGAAAAGTCAGCCGACTTGATGGACAGCAAGAAGTACACTTTCGACGTGGCCTTAACTGCTACCAAGCTTCAAGTTCGCGACGCTATTGAAGAAATCTTCGATGTTAAGGTTAAGAGCGTGAACATCATGAATGTTCGCGGCAAGGAAAAGCGCGTAGGCCGCTACACTGGCAAGACTGCCCGTCGCAGAAAGGCTATCGTTGCTTTAACTGAAGATTCAAACGACATCAAGATTTTCAAAGACGAAAACAACGAATAAATCAAGTAATTAGGAGGTCAGTCAATTGGCTATTAAAGTTTACAAGCCAACATCAAACGGTCGTCGTAATATGACTTCTTCTGACTTTGCAGAAATCACTAAGTCAAAGCCTGAAAAGACTTTGCTTGCTTCTAAGTCAAAGACTGCAGGTCGTAACTCATACGGTCACATTACTGTAAGACACCGTGGTGGCGGTCACAAGCAACAATACCGTATCATCGATTTCAAGCGTACTAAGGACAACGTTAAGGCTAAGATTGTCGCAATCGAATACGATCCAAACCGCTCAGCAAACATCGCCTTGTTGCACTACACTGATGGTACTAAGGCTTACATCTTGGCTCCTAAGGGCTTGACTGTAGGTTCATGGGTAGAATCAGGCGCAGATGCCGATATCAAGGTTGGTAACGCATTGCCACTGAAGAATATCCCAACTGGTACTGAAGTTCACAACATCGAACTTAAGCCGGGCAAGGGTGGCCAAATCGCACGTAGTGCTGGTACTTCAGCTCAAGTTTTGGGTGTTGACGGCAAGTACACTCAAGTTCGTCTGCAATCCGGCGAAGTTCGTGAAATCCTTTCAGAATGCCGCGCTACTATCGGTGCTGTCGGTAACGAACAACACTCACTGATCAACATCGGTAAGGCTGGTCGTTCACGTTGGATGGGCAAGCGCCCACAATCCCGTGGTTCTGTAATGAACCCTAACGATCACCCACACGGTGGTGGTGAAGGTAAGGCACCTGTTGGCCGTCCACAGCCAATGACTCCATGGGGCAAGAAGTCACGTGGTGTTAAGACTAGAGACAGCAAGAAGGCTAGTGAAAAGTTAATCATCCGTCACCGTAAGGGTCGTAAGTAAGAGAAGGGGGTAATTAAATGAGCCGTAGTATTAAAAAGGGTCCTTTTGCAGATGCCCATCTTTTGAAGAAGGTTGACGAGCAACAAACCGCGGAAAAGAAGCAAGTTATCAAGACTTGGTCACGTCGTTCAACTATTTTCCCTTCTTTCGTAGGGTTGACTATCGCTGTTTACGACGGTAGAAAGCACGTTCCAGTTTTCGTAACTGAAGACATGGTTGGTCACAAGCTGGGTGAATTCGTGCCTACTAGAACCTTCCGCGGCCACAAGGCTGACGACAAGGCATCCAAGTAATAAGGAAGGAGAAACAATTAAATGGCAGAACAAATTAGTTCAGCTAGAGCTGAAGCAAGAACTGTTCGTATCGCCCCAAGAAAAGCTCGTCTCGTTGTAGACTTGATCCGGGGTAAGAGCGTTGCTGAAGCATTGGCAATTTTGAAGTTTACGCCAAAAGCTGCTTCCCCAATCGTTGAAAAGGTTTTGCGTTCAGCAGTTGCTAACGCAGAACACAACTATGATCTTGAAAGTGCAAACCTTTACGTATTAGAAGCATATGTTAACGAAGGTGCTACTTTGAAGAGATTCCGTCCACGTGCCAAGGGTTCAGCTTCTCCAATCATGAAGAGAACCAGCCACGTAGTTGTTGTTGTTTCAGAATTGAACGATTAAGGGAGGTATTTGAATGGGTTCAAAGATTAACCCAATTGGTTTCCGTCTTGGTGTTAACCGCGACTGGGAAGCTAAATGGTACGCTGCTAGAGGCTACAAGGAAACTTTAAACGAAGACCTTCGGATCAGAAAGTTCCTCGATGAAAAGTTGAAGGATGCCTCCGTATCTACCGTTGAAATTGAACGTGCTGCTAACCGTGTAAACATTGCTATCCACACTGCTCGTCCAGGTATGGTTATTGGTAAGGGCGGCGCTGAAGTTGAAACCTTGAACAAGGAAATCAACGCTTTGACTAACAAGCAAGTTCACATTAACATTGTTGAAATCAAGAAGCCAGATCTCGACGCCAAGCTTGTTGCTGACGGCATCGCTCGTCAACTTGAAGCTCGTATCGCTTTCCGTCGTGCCAGCCGTCAAGCTGCACAACGTTCAATGCGTGCCGGCGCCAAGGGTATCAAGGTACAAACTGCAGGCCGTTTGAACGGTGCTGACATAGCTCGCCGTGAATGGCACACTGAAGGCAGTGTTCCACTTCATACTTTAAGAGCTGACATCGACTACGCATGGGTAAACGCATTTACTACCTACGGCGAAATCGGTGTTAAGGTTTGGATCAACCGTGGCGAAATTTTGCCAGGTCGCAAGAATCAACCTGCAAAGCGTTCAAAGGGAGGTAAGAAGTAATGCCTTTAGTACCAAAGCGTGTAAAACACCGTCGTGAATTCCGTGGTAAGATGCGTGGTGCTGCCAAGGGTGGCAAGACTGTAGCATTTGGTGAATACGGTCTTGAAGCACTTGAATCCCACTGGATTACTAACCGTCAAATCGAAGCTGCCCGTGTTGCGATGACTCGTTACATGAAGCGTGGTGGTAAGGTTTGGATCAGAATCTTCCCTCAAAAGTCCTACACTGCTAAGGGTGTTGGTGTACGTATGGGTTCCGGTAAGGGTGCACCAGCAGGTTGGGTAGCTGTAGTTAAGAGAGAAAAGATCATGTTCGAAATTGGGGGCGTTTCAGAAGAAACTGCTCGTGAAGCAATGCGACTCGCAGCAAGCAAGCTTCCAATTAAGTGCAAGTTCGTGAAGAGAGAAGACCAGGAAGCAGGTGGCGCAACTAATGAAGACTAAGGAAATCAGATCATTATCAACTGATGAATTGTTGGCAAAGGAAAAGCAATACAAGGAAGAATTGTTCAACTTGCGTTTCCAACAAGCTACCGGTCAATTAGAAAACACCGCTCGCTTGAGCCAAGTCCGTAAGAACATCGCTCGGATCAAGACTATCTTGAGCGAAAAAGAATTAGAACAAAACTAGTGGAAGGGAGATACTAACTTGAGCGAATCAATCGAAAGAAACCGCCGCCATGTTTACCAAGGCCGTGTCGTTTCCGACAAGATGGATAAGACTATCGTTGTTGTAGTTGATACTTACAAGAACCACCCAGTTTACAGCAAGCGTACTCGTTACTCAAAGAAGTACTACGCTATGGATGAAAATAACGAAGCCAAGGTAGGCGACATCGTTCGTATCATGGAAACCCGTCCATTATCACGTACTAAGCGTTTCCGTTTAGTTGACATTGTTAAGAAATCTGTTTAATTTACGGATTAGCTAAGGGAGGATTTAATAGTGATTCAAACTGAAACTCGTTTGAAGGTAGCTGACAACTCCGGTGCACGTGAATTGCTTGTTATCCGCGTTATGGGCGGGTCAAAGCGTAAGACCGGTAACATCGGTGACATCGTTGTCGCGGCTGTTAAACAAGCAACGCCAGGTGGTGTTGTAAAGAAGGGTGACGTCGTTAAGGCTGTTATCGTAAGAACCAAGTCAGGCGCTCGTCGTGAAGACGGTTCATACATCAAGTTTGACGAAAACGCAGCAGTTATTATCAACGCTGACAAGAGCCCTCGTGGTACTCGTATTTTCGGGCCAGTTGCACGTGAACTTCGTGAAGGGGACTTCATGAAGATCGTTTCACTTGCCCCTGAAGTATTGTAAAAGGAGAGTTGCGCGAATGTTCGTTAAAACTGGTGACAAGGTAAAAGTTATTGCCGGCTCAGAAAAAGGCAAGGAAGGCACTGTCCTTTCCGTAAACGTTAAGAAGAACCGCGTGGTTGTTAAGGGCGTTAACATGATCAAGAAGGCTACCAAGGCTTCAGCTTCTAACGCTAACGGCGGTGTGGTTGAAACTGAAGGTTCAATCCACGCTTCTAACGTTAAGGTTATTGCCAAAGCTGAAAGCAACAAAGACTAATTAGGGAAGGAGGACACTAATGGCTAATAGTTTTGCAACTAAGTACAACGAAGAAATCGTTCCTGCATTGACCAAGAAGTTTAACTACACTTCAAGCATGCAAGTACCAAAGATCGACAAGATCGTTTTGAACATGGGTGTTGGTGACGCCGTTGCCAACGCAAAGAACCTGGACGAAGCTGTTGAAGAATTGACTCTGATCTCTGGCCAAAAGCCAATGATTACCAAGGCCAAGAAGTCAATCGCCAACTTCCGTTTGCGTGAAGGTATGTCTATCGGTGCTAAGGTTACCCTTAGAGGCGACAGAATGTACGACTTCCTGAACAAGCTGATCAACGTATCTCTTCCACGTGTTCGTGACTTCCGCGGTGTTTCAACTCGTTCATTTGACGGCCGGGGCAACTACACTCTGGGTGTTAAGGAACAATTGATCTTCCCAGAAATCGACTTCGATAAGGTTAACCGCACTAGAGGTTTGGATATCGTTATCGTAACTACTGCGCAAACTGATGAAGAAGCTCGTGAACTTTTGACTCAATTTGGCATGCCATTTGCTAAGTAATTTGGAGGACATACATGGCTAAGACATCACAAAAGGTAAGAAATCTCCGTCCTGCAAAGTTTTCTTCACGTGAATACACTCGCTGCGAACGTTGTGGGCGTCCACACTCTGTTTACCGCAAGTTTGGTTTGTGCCGCATTTGCCTGAAGGAATTGGGACACAAAGGTCAAATTCCTGGTCTTAAGAAGGCCAGCTGGTAAATCGGTAAGGAGGATAGCATAGATGGTATTGACTGACCCAATCGCAGACTTTTTGACTAGAATCAGAAACGCCAACATGGCTAAGCACGATTCAGTAGAAATTCCTGCATCAAACATTAAGAAGTCACTTACAGAAATCTTGAAGCAAGAAGGTTTCATCCGTGACTACGAAGTAACTGAAGATGGTAAGCAAGGCGTAATCAAGATTACCTTGAAGTACGGTCCAAACGGTGAACGTGTTATCTCCGGTTTGAAGCGTATCTCCAAGCCAGGCTTGAGAAACTACGTTTCGGCTGACAACCTGCCAAAGGTTCTGAACGGTTTAGGTATCGCCATTGTTTCTACTTCAGCTGGTATCCTTACCGACAAGGAAGCTAGAGAAAAGAACGTCGGCGGCGAAGTTATCGCTTACGTTTGGTAATTCTGACAGGAAGGAGAACAATTAATGAGCCGTATTGGTTTAAAGGTAATTAACGTCCCTGAAAGTGTCACTGTTACCAAGAATGGTAATGAAATTACTGTTAAGGGCCCAAAGGGTGAATTGACTAGGGAATTCGACCCACGCATCAAGTTCGAACAAGAAGACGGAGTAATCCGCTTCAGCCGTTCAAACGAAAATGACAAGGCTATCCACGGCACTATGAGAGCCAACTTGGCTAACATGATCGAAGGTGTCGTAAATGGCTACAAAAAGGAATTGAAGCTGATCGGTGTTGGTTACCGTGCAGTTGCCAAGAACAATGTCTTGACTCTGAACGTTGGCTACTCACACCCAGTTGAAATGAAGGCCCCAGAAGGCGTTACTGTGACTACCTCATCAGCAACTGACGTTACTATTGAAGGTATCTCAAAGCAAGTAGTCGGCCAATTTGCTGCGGAAATTCGTGCCGTACGTTCACCTGAACCTTACAAGGGTAAGGGTATCCGTTACGCTGATGAAGTCGTTCGCCGCAAGGAAGGTAAGACTGGTAAGTAATAGAAAATAAATTTTGAGGTGAAATTGTGATTTCAAAACCAGATAAAAACAAGTTGCGCTTAAAGCGCCACAGACGTGTTCGCGGTAAGATTTCTGGTACTGCTGAGCGCCCACGCTTGAGTGTTTTCCGTTCAAACACTAACATCTACGCTCAATTGATTGATGACGTAGCGGGTGTCACGCTTGCAAGTGCCTCAACTTTAGATAAGTCCGTTTCAAAGGATGCTACCAAGGTGGAACAAGCTCAAGCAGTTGGCAAGGCCATTGCTGAAGCTGGTAAGGCCAAGGGCATCACTGAAGTTGTCTTCGACAGAGGTGGTTACATCTACCACGGTCGTGTAAAAGCTTTGGCTGACGCAGCTCGTGAAAACGGCTTAGAATTCTAGGAAAGGAGATTAACATATGGCAAACCGAAACGATTCAAAAAATCGTAGAAACAAGGACGACATCGAAGATCAATTGGTCGCTATCAACCGGATTACCAAGGTTGTTAAGGGTGGTCGCCGTCAAAGATTTGCTGCCTTAGTTGTCGTTGGTGACAAGAAGGGTCACGTTGGCTTTGGTACTGGTAAGGCAACTGAAGTTCCAGAAGCTATCCGTAAAGCAGTCGAAGCCGGCAAGAAGAACATGATCTCAGTTCCAACTGTTGGTACTACTATTCCTCACGAAGTACTTGGCCACTACGGCTCAGGTAACGTTCTGCTTAAGCCAGCTGAAGCCGGTTCAGGTATTGCAGCTGGTGGTGCCGTACGTATCGTTATGGACATGGCTGGTATCGATGACGTTACTTCCAAGTCTTTGGGTTCAAACACTCCAATCAACGTTATCCGGGCCACTATCGATGGTCTGCAAAAGTTGAAGACTCGCGAAGACGTTCTGAAGCTTCGTGAATCAGCTAAGAGCTTGCAAGATTAGGGAGATTATAGATGACAGATTTAAAGATTACTTTAATTAGAAGTGTTGCCCACCGTCTGCCTGAACAAAGAAAAGTTGTTAAAGCTCTCGGCTTAGGCAAGATCAACAGTACTGTTGTCCAACCAGACAACGCTGCAACTCGTGGCGCGCTGATGAAAATCGCTCACTTAATTTCTGTTGAAGAAGTTAACAAATAAATCAAGGAGGGTCCAATTTAATGAAACTTAATGAATTACACCCATCCGAAGGTTCACGCCACGCTAGAAAGCGTGTCGGCCGTGGTACTTCAAGTGGCTTCGGTAAGACTTCAGGTCGTGGTCAAAAGGGTCAACACGCACGTTCCGGCGGTAACACCCGTTTAGGTTTTGAAGGTGGTCAAATGCCATTGTTCAGAACTATGCCTAAGCGTGGTTTCAAGAACATCAACCGCAAGGAATACGCAATTGTTAACCTTGCAGATTTGAACAAGTTCGAAGAAGGCAGCGTAGTTGACTTCGAAGCTTTGAAGGCTAAGGGCTTGGTTAAGAAGCAATTGTCAGGTGTCAAGGTACTTGGCAACGGCGACTTGAACGTTAAGTTGACTGTAAAGGTTAACAAGGTTTCTGAAGCTGCTAAAAGCGCGATCGAAGCAGCTGGTGGCACTGTAGAGGTGATCTAATGTTTTCAACCTTGAAGAACGCCTTCAAGGATAAGGAAATTAGAAATAAGCTTTTCTATACTTTGTTTATCCTTGTAATTTACCGACTTGGTGCAAATATTATAGTTCCGGGGATAAATGCGAAGGCTCTGACAACAGTTGCTAATACGGGACTTGTTTCCGTGTTAGATACGGTTTCCGGTGGTGGCTTGGACAACTACTCCATCTTCTCATTGGGGGTATCACCATATATCACTGCGCAAATTGTTATCCAACTGTTGCAGATGGACATCGTACCAACGCTTGTCGAATGGGGCAAGCAAGGGGAAGTTGGCCGGCGCAAAACCAACCAGGTTACCCGGTATTTAACGCTGTTTGTTGCTTTTGTCCAGAGTGTGGGAATTACATTAGGTTTTAACGCCTTGTCTTCCTTCGGTCTGGTTAAGACTCAAACTTGGCAAACCTACTTCGAAATCGGTATGATCATGACAGCTGGTACCTTCCTGTTAACTTGGCTGGGTGATGAAATTACCGATAAGGGTTTAGGCAATGGGATTTCAGTAATTATCTTTGCTGGGATCATTGCCCGTCTGCCAGGCGGACTTTACCAAGTCTTCCAAGATCAGGTGATCAACAACAGTGCAAGTGATCGCTGGCAAGGAGTTGCGTTCTTCGTTGCGCTTATTGTCGCAATTTTATTGGTAACGAAATTCGTTACCTGGGTTGAACAAGCTGATCGTCGTATTCCGATTCAATATACGAGAAGAGCGACGATCAGTGGATCAGAAAGTTTTCTACCATTAAAGGTTAACGTCTCCGGCGTTATTCCAGTTATCTTCGCCAGTTCGTTCATCGTTACGCCAGCCACGATTTTGATGGCTTTCCAAGGCAAGTACGGCGACACGACTTGGTATCAGGTCTTATCGAATATCTTTAGCTTGCAGACGACCCCTGGTGCAATTATCTACACCCTTTTGATCATTCTATTTACTTTCTTCTATGCCTTCGTTCAGGTAAATCCTGAGAAGCTGGCGGAAAACTTACAAAAGCAGGGTGCATATATTCCTAGCGTGTGGCCAGGTAAGGACACTGAGAAATATATGAGTTCAATGTTGCTGAAGCTTTCAACGGTCGGGTCCGTATATCTGGGGTTGGTTGCTTTGCTTCCACAGCTTGCAACCAACATCTGGGACCTGCCAAGTTCAATTGGCTTGGGTGGGACCAGCTTGTTGATTGTTATCGGGGTTGTTCTGGAATTGTCACGGCAAATCAACGGTTTGTTGATGAAGCGTGAATATGCCGGATTTATTAGATAGGTGAAAAAATATGATTAATTTGATTCTTCTTGGTCTGCCAGGCGCAGGCAAGGGTACTGCATCTGAACAAATCGTTGACAAGTATCACTTGGCTCACATTTCAACCGGTGATATGTTTAGAGAAGCTATGGCTAACAAGACTCCAGTAGGCTTGGAAGCCAAGTCTTACATCGACAAGGGCGATTTGGTTCCAGACGAAGTAACTGCTAAGTTGGTTGAAGAACGTCTCGGTCAAGACGACGTTAAGAATGGTTTCATTCTTGACGGTTTCCCGAGAACGACTAACCAGGCAGAATTGCTCGACGAAATCACTACCCGCTTGAACAAGCAGCTGACCAACGTCATCGCAATCGATGTCAAGGAAGAGACTTTAATCGATCGTTTATCTGCACGGTTCATGTGCAAGAATTGCGGCGCAACTTACAACAAGTTCTCAAAGAAACCTAAGGTCGAAGGGACTTGCGACCGCTGCGGCGGCCACGAGTTCTATCAACGTGAAGACGACAAGCCTGAAGTTGTCAAGAACCGGCTGGAAGTTAACGAAAAGATGAACGCTCCATTGAAGGAGTACTATGACAAGAAGGGCTTGCTCGCTACTGTAAACGGCGAACAAGCACCTGAAAAAGTTTTTGCAGATATCGACGCTATCCTGAGCAAGGATTAGCCAAAAGAATTTGCAAATTTTTTCGAACATGTTATAATTTCGAAGTATGACTGTTTTGATTGCGGAGGGGCAACTTTGGCAAAAGATGATGTCATTGAAGTAGAAGGTAAGGTAGTTGATACCTTACCTAATGCTATGTTTAAAGTCGAATTGGAAAACGGTGCCACTATTTTGGCTCACGTTTCCGGCAAGATCAGAATGCACTACATTCGGATCCTGCCTGGCGACCGGGTCACTGTGGAGCTGTCTCCATATGACTTGACTAAAGGTAGAATTACGTATCGGTTTATTAAATAAAAACGGAGGCAAACATGAAGGTTAGACCATCTGTTAAGCCAATGTGCGAACATTGCAAGGTCATTAAGAGACATGGTCGTGTTATGGTTATTTGCCCTGCAAATCCAAAGCACAAGCAACGTCAAGGTTAATTTTAGAAAGTAGGAGGTGCATTCTATGGCACGTATCGCTGGTGTTGACTTACCAAGAGATAAAAGAGTTGTTATCGCTTTAACTTACATTTACGGTATCGGTGAACACACTGCACGAGAAATCTGTGCAGCAGCCGGTGTATCTGAAGACATTCGTTCAAAGGACTTGACCCCAGAACAACAAGAAAAGCTTCGTGCAGAAGTCGACAAGTACCGTGTTGAAGGTGACTTGCGTCGTGAAGTAAGCATGAACATTAAGCGTCTTGTTGATATCGGTTCATACCGTGGTATCCGTCACCGTCGCGGTCTTCCAGTTCGTGGTCAAAACACCAAGAACAACGCACGTACTCGTAAGGGTGCTAAGAGAAGCCGTTAATCCAAAAATAATATAAGGAGGTTTATTGATGCCTGCAAATAAAACTGCTCGTAAGCGTCGTGTGAAGAAGCACGTTGAAAGTGGCGTGGCTCACATTCACTCAACGTTTAACAACACTTTAGTTATGATTACTGACGTTCAAGGTAACGCCGTGGCCTGGTCTTCAGCTGGTGCTTTGGGTTTCAAGGGTAGCCGTAAGTCTACTCCATTTGCTGCGCAAATGGCTGCTGAAGCTGCTGCTAAGAGCGCAATTGACCAAGGTATGAAGCACATCGAAGTATCAGTTAAGGGCCCAGGTTCTGGTCGTGAATCAGCAATTCGTGCTCTGCAAGCTGCTGGTCTGGAAATCACTTCAATCCGTGACGTTACTCCAGTACCTCACAACGGTTCTAGACCACCAAAGCGTCGTCGTGTTTAATAAAATCTTATTTTGAGACGTGCGTTTTGAAAGGGGCCCAGTAATGATTGAATTTAAAAAACCAAATATTACCGTCGTGGATCAAGAAGACAGTTACGGTAAGTTTGTCGTTGAACCGCTGGAGCGTGGGTTTGGTACTACCTTAGGTAATTCACTGCGTCGGGTTTTGCTGACTTCTGTCCCAGGGACCGGTTTGGTGAAGGTGAAGATCGATGGTATCTTGCACGAATTCACTACTGTTCCCGGTGTTAAAGAAGACGTAACCAAGATCATCTTGAACCTGAAGAAGCTTGTACTCCGGGCCTACACTGAAGAAGTAAAGACGATCGAACTCGATGTTGAAGGTCCAGCTACGGTAACTGCTGAAGATTTGAAGGCTGATGCTGATGTTGAAGTCTTGAATCCTGACCAATACATTTGTACCATCGCTCAAGGTGGCCACCTGCACATGTGGATTGATGTCTGCAACGGCCGGGGCTACGTACCAGCCAGCGAAAACAAGTCTGCTGAAATGTCCATCGGCGACATTCCAGTTGACTCACTTTTCTCACCAATCGAAAAGGTCAACTACCAAGTTGAATCAACCCGGGTTGGTAAGAGAGAAGACTTTGACAAGCTTACCCTGGAAATTTGGACAAATGGTTCAATCGCTCCGAATGACGCCCTCAACTTTGCCGCCCGTGTTCTGGTCGAACACTTCAAGGCCTTCGAATCAGCTGACGCTGCTGCCGAAATCGGCGAAGTTATGGTAGAACAGGAGAACGACCAAAAGGAAAAGAAACTCGAAATGACTATCGAGGACCTGGACCTTTCAGTTCGTTCATACAACTGCTTGAAGCGGGCTGGCATCAACACCCTGCAAGACTTGACTGTTAAGTCAGAAGCAGAAATGATGCGGGTACGCAACCTGGGACGTAAATCATTGGAAGAAGTTAAGAATAAATTGGCAGACCTGGGTCTTTCACTTCGTCAAGAAGACTAGTCTGCAATAAAGGAGGCACATTAATGTCATACCGTAAATTAGGTTGGGACAGTAGTCAAAGAAAAGCTATGCTCCGTGAAATGACTACCCAATTGATCATTAACGAACGCATCGTCACTACTGAAGCTCGCGCTAAGGAAGTACGTCGCACTGCTGAAAAGATGATCACTTTGGGCAAGCGCGGTGACTTGGCTGCAAGAAGAAAGGCTGCTGCTTTTGTACGTAACGAAATCGCTGATATCCACGAAGAAGGCGACGAAGTAGTTGTTAAGTCAGCACTTCAAAAGCTCTTCAGCGACGTAGCTCCTCGTTACAAGGACCGTAACGGTGGTTACACCCGGATCATGAAGCTGGCAGTTCCTCGTAAGGGTGACGCAGCTCCTATGGTAGTTTTGGAATTGGTTTAATTCTCAAGCTGCAAATTTAATACTTTTTGAAATTATTCATGAAAGTGAGAATAAGCGCGATGATGATGGGGAAACCTTAGTCTAGCTTAGATGGTTCGATATCATCCCTCTTCATGGATGATTTTTTTTTGCGCTTTTTTACCCTGGCTTGATACAATAGAAGGAAATGACCAAATAGGTGGTGACGCGATGAGCGACAATATTATTTCTTTTGACCATGTGACTTTTACTTACCCGGACAGCCCGCGGCCAGCTGTGTCTGACCTCTCTTTTGCGATTGAGCGGGGAAGCTGGACGGCGCTGATCGGGCATAACGGCAGCGGCAAGTCAACGGTCTCTAAATTGATCAATGGCCTGCTGGCCCCAGATGATTTGGATAAGTCCTCTATTACAGTTGACGGGGTCAAGCTGGGGGCTGACACGGTTTGGGAAGTCAGAGAGAAGGTCGGCATTGTCTTCCAGAATCCTGACAACCAGTTTGTCGGGGCCACGGTCAGTGACGATGTTGCTTTTGGCTTGGAGAACCGGGCAGTGCCCCGGCCGGAAATGCTGAAAATCGTCGCTCAGGCGGTCGCTGACGTTGGTATGGCTGATTATGCTGACAGCGAGCCCAGCAACCTCTCAGGGGGGCAGAAACAGCGCGTAGCGATCGCCGGCATCCTAGCAGTCAAGCCCCAGGTCATCATCCTGGATGAATCGACCTCCATGCTGGACCCGGAAGGCAAGGAGCAGATCTTGGACCTGGTTCGGAAGATCAAGGAAGACAATAACTTGACGGTTATTTCCATCACCCACGACCTGGAAGAAGCCGCGGGGGCTGACCAGGTTTTGGTATTAGACGACGGCCAGCTGCTAGACCAAGGTAAGCCGGAGGAAATTTTTTCCAAGGTGGAGATGCTGGAGCGGATCGGCCTGGATATTCCCTTTGTCTACCGGCTTAAGCAGCTCTTGAAGGAACGGGGGATTGTGCTCCCGGATGAAATTGATGATGAGGAAAAGTTGGTTCAGAGCTTATGGCAATTAAATTCGAAAATGTAAGTTATGTCTACAGCCCTGGCTCACCGCTGGAGGCGATCGGCCTGGACCAGCTGAATTTCAGCCTGGAAGAGGGGAAGTTCATCGCTCTGGTTGGCCATACGGGCAGCGGCAAGTCGACCCTAATGCAGCACTTTAACGCGCTGTTAAAGCCCACCAGTGGCAAGATCGAAATCGCGGGCTACACCATCACCCCGGAGACTGGCAACAAGGGCTTGAAGGACCTGCGCCGCAAGGTGAGCCTGGCCTTTCAGTTTCCAGAGGCCCAGCTCTTCGAAAACACGGTTCTAAAGGACGTTGAGTATGGGCCAAGGAACTTTGGCTTCAGTGAAGATGAGGCCCGTGAGGCGGCCTTAAAATGGCTTAAAAAGGTGGGTCTGAAAGATGACTTGATTGAGCATTCGCCATTCGACCTGTCCGGCGGGCAGATGCGGCGGGTGGCCCTGGCTGGGGTTTTGGCCTATGAGCCGGAGATCATCTGTTTAGATGAGCCGGCAGCTGGCTTGGACCCAATGGGGCGGCTGGAAATGATGCAGCTGTTTAAGGACTATCAGGCAGCCGGGCATACGGTGATTTTGGTAACCCACAACATGGATGACGTGGCAGATTACGCCGACGACGTCCTGGTTTTGGAGCATGGCCGCTTGATCAAGCATGCCAGCCCTAAGGAAGTCTTCAAAGACAGTGAATGGCTGCAAAAACACCACCTGGCTGAACCCCGCAGCGCCCGTTTTGCCGCAAAACTTGAGGCGGCTGGCTTAAAGCTGCCGGGCCAGCCTTTAACCATGCCGGAGCTGGCGGACGCGATCAAGCAAAGCTTGAAGGGGGGAGAGCATGAGTAAGATTATTATCGGCCGCTACCTGCCGGGGACGACCTTTGTCTACCGGGTAGACCCGCGGGCCAAGCTGCTGACGACTTTTTACTTTATCATCATGATCTTCTTGGCCAATAACTGGGTCAGCTATCTGGTGATCAGTATCTTCGGCCTGGCCTGCGTTTTCGCGACGGGACTGAAGGCCAGAGTTTTTTGGGACGGAGTCAAGCCAATGATTTGGCTGATTGTTTTCACCTCCCTTCTGCAGACCTTCTTCATGGCCGGTGGAAAAGTCTACTGGCACTGGTGGATATTTACCCTGTCCAGCGAGGGTTTGATCAATGGTTTGTACGTTTTCATCCGTTTTGCCATGATCATTCTGGTGTCAACAGTGATGACGGTGACGACCAAGCCCCTGGAAATCGCGGATGCCATGGAATGGATGCTGACGCCGCTCAAGCTCTTCAAGGTCAACGTGGGCATGATTAGTTTGGTGATTTCGATCGCCCTGCGCTTCGTGCCGACCTTGTTTGACCAGACGGTCAAGATCATGAATGCCCAGCGGTCCCGGGGTGCCGACTTTAACGACGGTGGCCTGGTCAAGCGGGCCAAGTCAGTTGTCCCGATGCTGGTGCCGCTTTTTATCGATTCTCTGGAAGTGGCCCTGGACTTGTCCACAGCCATGGAATCCCGGGGCTACAAGGGCAGTGAAGGCCGGACCCGCTACCGGATCCTGGAATGGAGTAAGGTGGACTTGATTCCAGCAGCCTACTGCCTGCTGTTGACAATTTTGATGATCACGACAAGGAAGCATTGATGACGAGCAGATACAAATTGACATTGTCCTATGACGGCCATGACTTTCATGGCTTCCAGTCCCAGCCGGGGCAAAGAACGATTCAAGGGACGGTAGAGGAGATTCTCAAGCGGATGACTAAGGGCCAGGAGGTCCGGGTCTTCGGGTCAGGCCGGACTGATGCCGGAGTCCACTCAGTCGGGCAGGTAATCCACTTTGACTATCCAGGCAGGGAAATTCCGGCAGCCAACATGATCAAGGCCCTAAATTCCCAGCTGCCGATGGATATGGTTTTTACTGACTGTGAAATTGTGGATAAAGATTTCCACTCCCGTTTTTCCGTCAAGGGGAAGTGGTACCGCTACCGGGTCAGCCTGGACGGCTTCGTAAACCCCTTTAAGCGTTTTTACACAGGACACTACCCATATCCGGTAGATGTGGAAAAGATGCAAGAAGCCGCCAAGGACCTCCTGGGCCGGCATGATTTTACCAGTTTCGCGGCCAGCGGCGGGCAGATTGAGGATAAAGTCCGGGACATGTACTATGTCAACGTGGCCCTGGATGAAGAAAACAACGAAATGATCATGGACTTTATCGCGACCGGCTTTTTGTACAACATGGTCCGGATCCTGGTGGCCACCTTGCTGGAGATCGGCAATGGCCGCCGGCCGGTGCACGACTTAAAGCGGGTGATCGCGGCCAAGAACCGGCTGGAGGTCCAGCAGACCGCCCAGGCCTGCGGCTTGTACCTCTACCATGTCTTTTACGAGGAAGTGCCAAGAAAATATCGGCTCGACCTTGATTTATAATTGACATTTTGGTATTTAGGACATATGATATAAGGGTATGTTTGTCCACGGTAGGCCCCGGAAACTTATTGTATTCAAACTACGAATTAAACGGAGGAATTTACATTGCGTACTACACCATTAGCAAAGACTAGTGAAATTGAACGTAAGTGGTACTTGATTGACGCTACTGATGTTTCATTGGGCCGTCTTTCAACTGCTGTTGCTACTATCCTTAGAGGTAAGAACAAGCCTCAATTTACCCCAAACGTTGACACTGGTGACAACGTCATCATCGTTAACGCTTCTAAGTTAAAGCTGACTGGTAAGAAGGCAACTGACAAGATCTACTACCACCACTCAGAATACCGTGGCGGCTTGAAGTCTGTATCAGCTGGCGAATTGCTTGCCAAGAACCCTGTTAAATTGGTTGAATTGTCAGTTAAGGGTATGCTTCCAAAGAACACTCTTGGCCACCAAGAATTCTTGAAGATGCACGTTTATGCTGGTGAAGAACACAAGCACGAAGCGCAAAAGCCTGAAAAGTTAGACATTAACAATTTGATCTAGGAGGTAGTTTAGATGGCACAACAAGCTGCATATGCAGGTACTGGTCGTCGTAAGGACGCCGTAGCTCGCGTTCGTTTAGTACCAGGCGATGGTAAGATCACTGTTAACAACAAGGATGTTGCTGACTACATTCCATTGCCAATCTTGGTTAAGGACCTTAAGCAACCTTTGACTTTGACTGAAACTGAAGGCCAATACGACGTTATCATTAACGTTAACGGTGGTGGTTTCTCAGGTCAAGCCGGCGCGATCCGTCATGGTATCGCCCGTGCCCTTCTTGAAGTAGACCCAGACTTCCGTGGTCCACTGAAGAAGGCCGGCTTCTTGACTCGTGACCCAAGAATGAAGGAAAGAAAGAAGCCAGGTCTGAAGAAGGCCCGCAAGGCTTCACAATTCTCAAAGCGTTAATCTGGATCGTCAAGAACGGCATCAGATCAGCGGTTTCGAGACTTCAAATGGTCACATATGGTCACAACAGATCATATCGAATCCAAGAGATTTAAAGCATCAGCATCTTGCTGGTGCTTTTTTTCTGCATCAATTTCAGATAATGTTTTTCAGTAGAAACGTGGGTATCTCTTAAGCCATGAAATGTGCTTGTAGGGATGCCCTTTTTTAGCTGTTACTTGTATTTTTGCTTAGTGGGGGTAAAATTGATATGAAATTAAAGGAAAATGCTTACATTATATAAAACGGGAGTATAAAAAGTGCGATGAAAAAAATCTTGACTAGTAAAGTTGCCAGAAGCATATTAGCGTTTATATTTATATTTTTTACGGGGTGGTCTGCCGCAAGATTAACGGTACGGACAGAAAGGTCTAATTCGACATATGACTACTTGATTTTAGGAGGGTTTAGTCTGCTTTTAGGTGTTTTGGAACTCTATAGATTAATGAATAGTAAGTAATCTATAGATCAAAATATAATGTAATGAACAGTGGAGTTTTGCCCATGAATTATGACAATGCCGTTGATCTTATTGACCACTTGATTGACCAGCAATCAGACAAGTATTTTGCTGATTTTGTTCCGTTTACTTTTCAAAATGAAGATTATGCAGAACTAGAGATGTATTTAAACGTACACTTTAAGCCGCGATTTTCAGAAAAATAAAATTTATTGCCTTCGCGCTGATGTACCAGCACGAGTCATATGTCTACTTAGATGAAGCAGTGGCTAATGCCCTTTACCCCGATCTGAAAAATAAGAACCTACGAAACATTGGCTTAGAGCGGCTGGGAGAAATCATCGATACTATGGTGATTGACAATTACGGCAGCTTAAATATCTTGCTTAAGCAGGAGAATGATTTTTCGCTTATGCGGATTGAAGATGGTTTTAGTACAATTTTCTTTAACCTTAAGGGGCAGTTGCGGGAAGAAGTAGAGAGTCTGGTTGAGCACCAAGGATTGTATTTCAAGGAAATTTACTGAGCAGACCAATTTTTCTCCCCAGCTTATCTACATAAGAAAATTAAGCAAGAGTCTAGACCAACTGAATAAAGTAAATCCGTGTCGGAAAGGAAACTTCCAAAATGAAGAGTTTCTCGGAAAAAGGACAAGTCCTTGCATATGCTGCAAAATGGAAATACAATGAGTACAAGCTAAAAAAATTAACTAGTGATGACAAAGGTGTGAAAGCAGGGGACAAGACAATGAAAATTCCGAAAAACTTAGGTCAAGCAGCCTGTGTCTGCCTGGCGGCACTCGCGTTAACGGCATGTGGCTCTTCAAAGGCAAGTTCATCTGCCAAAAAAACTCTGAACTGGTCAGCTAGTGCTGAAATTCCGACCATGGACCTGTCAAAAGCGACCGACTCAGTTTCCTTTACCCAGATCTCCAACACCTTTGAAGGCCTGTACCGCCTGGGCAAGGACTCAAAGATCACTCCCGGCCTGGCAACCTCTGAAAAAGTTTCCAAAGACGGTAAAACTTACACCTTTACCTTGAGAAAGAACGACAAGTGGTCCAACGGGGATCCGGTGACGGCCCAGGACTTTGTCTACTCCTGGCGGCGGACAGTCAACCCGAAGACTGAATCAGAATACTCATACCTCTTCTCTGGCATCAAGAATGCTGACAAGATCGTAGCTGGCAAGAAGCCGGCAACGAGCCTGGGGATCAAAGCGGTTGGTAAGTACAAGCTGGTCGTGATCCTGGAACGGCGGATCCCTTACTTCAACAAGCTGATGGGCTTCGCGGTCTTCTTCCCGCAAAATGAAAAAGCCGTTAAGAACTATGGCTCCAAGTACGGGACAGCTTCCAAGTACCTGGTCTACAACGGCCCTTACATCCAAAAGGGCTGGACCGGGTCCAACCTGTCTTGGAAGATGGTCAAGAACAAGTACTACTGGGACAAGAGCAAGGTCAAGCTGAACCAGATCAACTGGAGCGTACAAAAATCAACCACGACCTCCTACAACCTCTACCAGGCTAAGAAGCTGGACGCTACTTCCCTTGATTCTTCACAAATCAAGCAGCTGAAGAGCGATAAGGCCTTCACCTTGCTGCCGCAAGGCGGGACCTACTACATGACATTCGGCCAGGGCAAGAGCGGCAACGAATACGTCAAGAACGCCAACATCCGCAAGGCCCTGTCACTGGCAATTGACCGCGGGGGCCTGGTTTCTACCATCGACGGCGGGGCCAGCCAGCCGGCCAACACCTTGACCTCCAAGGACTTGACCAAGGTCAACGGCAAAGATTACACTAGCTTGATCTCCAGCAGCGCAAAGAGCCTCTACCCGAAGGACGGTAACAAGAAGCTGGCCAAGCAGTACCTGGCTAAGGGCTTGGCTGAACTGGGCAAGAGCAAGATTAAGCTGACCTTGATCTCCAGTGACACGGACAGTGCCGAGAAGACGGCAGAATCAATCCAGTCCAACATTGAAGCGACCCTGCCGCAGGTTAAGGTGGAAGTTAACAGCGTGCCATTCAAGACCCTGCTGAATCGCCTGGCCAGCCACAATTTCCAGCTGGGCCTGATCGACTGGATCGCCGACTTCGCTGACCCAATCTCCTTCCTGGACCTGTTTACGACTGGCAACAGCCAAAACGACGGGCAATGGTCAAACAGCGAATACGACAAGCTGATTGCTGACTCCAAGACCACCACGTCTGCCAGCCAGCGCTGGAGCGACATGAGCAAGGCTGAAGACATCCTCTTAAACGATGCCGGCATTTGCCCGCTCTACTACTCAACCAGCGTCATGCTGGTCCGGACCAGTGTCAAGAACGCGGTCTACAACCGGGGCAACTGGGACTTCAAGGAAGCCTACGTCAAATAATCGAGATCAAAGATAGTCAAGAAAGCAGATCTCCGGATCTGCTTTTTTGCGCAAAAATTTTCCCCTTTGACTATAATTAAGGCAGAAACAATTACAGCAGAAGGAAGATAGGGCATGATGAAAAAAGGCGACAAATTGATTGACTGGGCCATGGAAATCCAAGCGATCGGGCAGACCGGCCTGGCCTACAGCAAGGACGTTTTTGACACGGAGCGCTACAGCCGCCTGCGGGAAATAGCCGCGGAAATGCTGGCGGAAAAAAGCGCGGTCAGTTATGACAAGGTCAAAGAGCTCTTTTGCAATGAAATTGGCTACCAGACTCCGAAAATCGCGACCAGGGCAGCCATCTTTAAAGATGACCAGATTCTCCTGGTCCAGGAAAAAGAAGGGCGCTGGTCCCTGCCCGGCGGCTGGTGTGACGTCGACCAGTCTCCAGCTGACAACTGCATTAAGGAGTGCCGGGAAGAGTCAGGCTTAACTGTCAAACCGGTCAAAATTATCGCTGTTCAAGACCACTTCAAGCACCATGGCTCCATTCACCCTTATGGGATTACCGACATCTATTATCTCTGCCAGTCTTTAGGTGGGGAATTCCAGGCCAACTCCGAAACCAGCCAGGCGGCCTGGTTTAAGGAAGATGACCTGCCGCCTTTGGCAGAAAACAAGAACTCAACTGAACAGGTGAAGATGTGCTTTGCCGCGCACCGGGATGCCAACTGGCAAACTTTATTCGACTAAAAAACTCGCCGTGCGGCGAGTTTTTACTATCTATTCATTTTTTCAGCTTTTGCCTATTTTTACTTCTTAGCAGCTAATTGCCGGCAGACCAGGACCATCAGAAGGCAGCTGAGCAAGCTGTAGACCCCGACAAAGTAGGGGGTGCTGGCGATCCCGGTCAAGCCTGCCGCTTGCGCTACCGTAAAGGAGCCCAGGGAGATGCCGACATTGGCAAAAATTGAGTTGAAGCTGGAAGCGAAGTCGATTGACTCTGGATATTCAGCCGCGGCCAGGTCTAGGAAATAAACCTGGGTGGAAGACCCGTACATGCTGTTGACGCAGCAGATGCCGACGATGCACAGGAAGGCCAGCCAGGACAGAGGCAAAAGGGGAGCCAAGAGGAAGAGCAGAACAGTCTGGATGCCAAAGACCAAAGGCAGGCGCTTGATCCCGCCATGGTCGGCCGGAAAGCCCCCAGTCTTGTTGCCGGCAATAAAGGCCAAGCCTAGCAGCAAGAGCAGGACATTCAGCCAGCTCTTCGGGAAATGCATGTAGTCGGTGATCAAGGTCCGGATGTAGGTATAGTAGGTATACTGAGCCGCGCAGACCAGGATGATGGCCAGGATGCCAGTTGCCCAGGATGGCAAACTGCTTATTACCCTTGCTGGACTGGCTCTGCGGAGTGTCCCGGGGCACGAAGGCCAGTAAAAGGATAAAGGTTACGAGTGTCGGAAGCGAGATCATCCAGAAACTAGCATGCTAGGAAAAAGTCGTTGAGATCAAGGTCCCGATTGGCAGGCCGATGATGGAAGCAATCGAGAAGCCGGCAAAAATCCAGGAGAGAAGCGAGGCTCTTTTTTTCCAAGGGAGCCACGAAGTTGGCGATAACCAGGATCAGGGAAATAATCGCTCCAGCTGTCGTGGCTGACAGGATTCTGGACAAAAGCAGGCTGACATAGCTGTAAGACAGGGCCGTCCAGGTATTGCCGATAAAGAAGATCCCCATCAAAAAGAAGAGGAGCTGGTGGCGCTTGAAATACTTGGTCAGGGAAGTGACCAGGGGAGTGGCGACAGCATAAACCAGGGCAAATACGGTAACCAGGTAGCCCAAGCTGCTGAGGGAGGCATTTATTTCCCGGGAAATATCCGGCAAAACGTCGACGATCATATATTCATTGCAGCTCAACATGAAGGCTACGAAAACGAAGAGAAAGGCTTGAATTTTGTAACGTGACATGAGAAAACTCCTATAAAATACACCGTTAATTAGTTTAACAGAAAAAATGTTAAAATGAAGATGATGGATAGTAAGTCTTGAGTAAAGAAAGCAGGTTTAACCATGCAGATTCAAGTTAAATTGGATAAGGGCTATTTGCCCGATGAATATGCCAAGTATGCTAGCGTAAAAGAAGCCGGCAACCCGGTAGTGTCTTTTCCTTTTACCCTGACGGACCTGCCGGAAGGGACCAAGTACCTGGCCTGGTCCTTGGTCGACTATGATTCCATTCCGGTCTGCGGCTTTGCCTGGATCCACTGGCTGGCCAGCGACGTGCCAGCAGTCAGCGAAATTCCAGCTGACTTCAGCCGGACGACGGATACGCCCCAGGGTTACAATAGTACTGTTTCCCGCTTTTTAACCGATCCAGAAGAAGTGCATACGGGCTATATCGGGCCGACTCCGCCGGACAAGGACCACGACTACCGCTTCCGGGTTTACGCTTTAAGCGAGAAACTGGACCTGGAGCAGCCTTATTACTACAATGAATTCTTGCGTGCCTTAAAGGGCAAGGTTTTGGCTGAAAACCAGGTCGACCTGCCGGCCCGGGTTTAAGGGAAAAGATTTTTAGAAAAAGTTGCCGAAAACTGTTGACCAAAGCTAGGAAATTAGGTAATATATTATTGGTTGAGCGATCAGCTCACAAGTAAGATTGCGTTATAGCCAAGTGGTAAGGCAACGGTTTTTGGTACCGTCATGCGCTGGTTCGAATCCAGCTAACGCAATAAGCAAGGCCAGGCCGGAAGGCTTGGCCTTTTTTGCGCACCAAAAAAGCAGGTCAAAAATCTGGTAAAATGGAAAAGAACTTTTGTCGTCAGATTGATTTTAAGAAAAGAGGCAGCAAATGGCTGGAAAAGAACAAGAAGTGGAGAAAATTCAAAAGCTGCTGGGCCAGCTGGAAGAAGAAATTTCCTTGAGCTACTTCCTCAAGCCCGGAACAATCACAGTCGGCCGTGACCTCCTGCAGGCCATGCAGGACCTGTTGGCTAATCCTGAAAATTGGGAAGAAAATTAACATATCGCGCTTGACTTTAATTTCTTCTTAAGATATAGTTAAAGCATCAAATGTTGAGAGAGGACAAGAATCATGAACGCTTTAATCAGCAAGAACGCGAAATTCTTTAGCTTTTATTACTGGAACTAGCTTGCATCTGTGGATGCAAGTTTTCAAGCAAGAACATGCATCTGCAGTTTCAATAATAAGAGTTTTCTCAGCATTTTTTGAAACGGCAGGAATCAGGATCCGGCGGTTTCAAGAACACGCGCATTAGCAGACTTTGGTAATCGTGGATCATCTGATCCGCGATTTTTTGTTTTTACGGTAGCCAAGGAGGACACCATGGTTGATTTAACTAAGCACTTTAAGCAGGGAGTAGCGGAAGTAAAGTCTTCAGCTATTCTGAATTTTACCAAGTATACGAGCCAGTACCCGGACATCGTCAAGTTCACGGTTGGTGAGCCAGACTTCAATACCCCGGACCATATCAAGACGGCTGCCATTAAGGGGATCGTGGACAACCACTCCCACTACGCTCTTTCAAACGGGACGCCAGGCCTCAGAAAAGCCGCGGCAGACTTCCTGGCTCGGCATTACGACATGCACTATGAGCCAAGCGAAATCATCGCTACCAACGGGGCAACGGAAGCCATCTACACGGTCATGTCTGCCATCATCAACCCAGGCGACGTGATGGTCCTGCCAACCCCGATCTTTCCTTTATATATTGCTGACGCGGCCCTGGAAAAAGCTGAAGTTGTCCAGATCGACACTTCCCAGACCAGCTTCAAATTAACGCCAGACCAGCTGCAAGCAGCCGTTGACGAATACGGCGACCGCCTCCGGATTCTGGTCATGAACTACCCGACCAACCCGACTGGAGTCATGTACAGCCAGGAAGAGCTGGATGCTTTGGCGGCAGTAATCAAGGACCGGCCAACTTTTGTCCTCTGCGACGAAATCTACAGTGAACTGAACTACGATCAAGAGCACGCCTCAATGGCCAAGTCCCTCAGAAGCCAGGCCATCGTTTTAAACGGGGTCTCCAAGTCCTGGGCCATGACCGGCTACCGGATCGGGATCATGGCGGCTCCCCAGGAAATCACTGACCAGCTGGCCAAGGTCCACCAGTTCATCACCACGACTGAACCGACCCCAATGCAGGACGCGGCCGAGGAAGCTTTTAAAAACGGGGACAGGGATGCCCGGGAAATGAAGGCCGCCTTCAAAGAGCGCCGGGACTACCTCTACCAGGCTTTGACGGAAACCGGCTTTGAAGTGGTCAAACCGCAGGGGGCCTTCTATATCTGGGCCAAGATTCCAGCCGGTCTTAACCAAAAAGACACGGAATTCGTTTATGAGCTGGCTGACCAGGCCCATGTCGGGGTTTGTGCCGGTTCCTGGTTCGCCAAGGGCGGGCAGGGCTGGCTCCGCTTCTCCTACGCGACGGTACTGGACGAAATTAAAGAAGGCGTAAGCAGAATCAAGAAATTTGTCGAGGAAAATAAGAATGACGGAAAGTAAAGAAACAAACGGCCTTAAGCAAGGCACGCTGAACATTTTAAACGGGATCGGACTCGGGGTCATTGCTGCCCTGGTGCCGGCCGCGATTTTAGGCCAGCTGATGAAGGCCCTCTTGGGTGTAGCTCCGGCTTTTGCCCAGACGGTCATCAACATCACTACTTTTACCCAGAGCCTGCTGGCGGCCATGGGCGGCTTCTGCGCGGCCTACCTCTTCCAGATGAACATGATCCAGATGTGTTCGGTCGCAGCCGCGGCCATGATCGGGTCTGGCGCGGTTACTTTTAAAAACGGCTTGATCATGGTCGCCGGGACTGGTGACGTTATCAACATCGGCTTGACGATCACCCTAGCCATCCTCTTGATCAAATTGATTGGCAACAAGCTTGGTTCCTACACGACCATTCTCTTGCCAATCATCGTCTTGGTCGTTGGCGGCGGGATCGGCCTCTTGATATTGCCATACGTTAAAACCGTGACCACTTTTATCGGCATGATCGTCATGGCCTTTACCAAGCTGCAGCCGCTCTTGATGGGTGTCTTGATCGGGATGTCCTTCGCGGCTATGATCGTGTCCCCGATTTCTTCAGTTGGGATCGCGGTGGCGATCGGCTTGACCGGGGTTGCCTCCGGGGCCGCCAACCTGGGCATCACTGGGGCGGCCTACACTTTGGGGATTATGAGCTACAGCGTCAACGGGATGGGGACCACCTTGGCCCACTTCATCGGGACGCCAAAGATCCAGATGGCCAATATGCTGGAGAAGCCGAAGCTTTTTGTCCCGGTCCTGCTTTCGTCTGCTTTGTCCGGTCTTCTGGCCGCCATCTTCAACCTGCAGGGGACGCCTAATTCCGCTGGCTTTGGCTTCAGCGGCCTGATCGGACCCCTGGCGGCTTACGCCAAGATGACGCCAGGCTGGGGGAGCATCATCCTGTTGACGGTTCTCTACGTCGTTTACCCAGTTGCCTTGGGCTTCTTCATGCGCTGGCTCTTCATCGACCGCTTGAGCTTTGCCCAGGCAGAGGACCTGCGCCTGGAAGTTTAAGCCAAAAAGTAAAAAAATCGCCAAAAATCCTTGCACTTGCCCTGTTTTTTTGTTAATATAATAGAGTACTTCAACGGAGGAATAGCGAAGTGGCTAAACGCGGCGGTCTGTAAAACCGCTCTCTCTGAGTTCAGTGGTTCGAATCCACTTTCCTCCATTGATTGCGTTATAGCCAAGTGGTAAGGCAACGGTTTTTGGTACCGTCATGCGCTGGTTCGAATCCAGCTAACGCAATTGTTCTAAAGAACACCCAACCCGAAAAAAGAGCTCCTGACCCAGTCAGAAGCTCTTTTTTTGCCCAAGCAAAAGAAAAATAGTTTTTGGCCAGAAGAAGCGCTTAAAAAACATATGAAAAAACAATTTTAAAAGAAAAAGATTTCTTTCATAAGTAATGATGTACATTCTTAGTATTACTTGCTATACTGAAAAGTAAGTTGTTGGTTACTTTTAGTAAGTTTAATAAATGCAAGTAAGATTAGATTGGATTAGACTAGACAAGTAAACTCTCGGGAGATTAAACGATGCATAAGAAAAAGATTGCTTCAGTAACACTTTTGGCAACGGCCGCGCTTTTGACAGCTTGCGGGCAAAACAAGGGGGCTTCCAGCTCCAAGCAGGTGATGAAGACAGCCGTAACCGGGGAAATCAGTACCCTGGACTCCAGCAAGTACGGGGACACCATCAGCTCTGAAACCCTGCAGAACTCCATGGAAGGGCTCTACCGCTTTGACAAAAAGGGGCAGGCCCGGCTGGCCGGGGCGGTCAAGGTGACCAAGTCCAAGGACCAAAAGGTTTACACTTTTACCCTTAGGAAAAATGCCAAGTGGTCTAACGGGGACCCGGTAACGGCCCAGGACTACGTCACTGCTTGGCGGCGGACGGTTGACCCGAAGAACGATTCCCTGGACAGCGACAGCTACCAGGTGATCAAGAACGGGACGGACATCGTGGCCGGCAAGAAGAAGGTGTCTAGCCTGGGCATCAAGGCCTTGGGCAAGTACAAGCTGCAGATTACTTTGGAAAATCCGATTCAGTACCTGCCGGATCTTTTGACCGGGGCCCAATTCTACCCGCAGGACACGAAGATCGTCAAAAAGTACGGGTCCAGCTACGGGACCAGTTCCAGCAAGCTGGTTTACAACGGGCCATTTACTGTCAGCCAATGGACCGGGTCCAATCTCAAGTGGACTTTGAAGAAGAACAAGACTTACTGGAATGCCAAGTCAGTCAGCTTGAGCGCGGTCAAGGTCCAGGTCATCAAGACTACCTCTACCGGCCTCAACCTCTATAAGGGCGGGCAGCTGGACTACGCGCCAGTTGATTCTGACTACGTCAAGCAGTATGAAAAGAACGCCGACTACCACACGAAGACCACGCCGACCAACGGCTACATGGTCTTTAACTTGAAGCGCAAGACTACTGGTAATGTCCACGTCCGCCGGGCAATCAGCCTGGGCGTGAACAAGCAGGAATTGGTGAAGACGGTTCTGCATTCAGGCAAGGCGGCCCAAGGTTTAGTAGCCAGCGACTTCATCTACGATGAAAACGGCAAGGACTACCGGGCCAGTGCCGGCAAGCTGATGACCTACAATCTGAAGCAGGCCCAAAAGGAATGGGCTTTGGCTAAAAAGCAGCTGGGCAAGTCCAAGATCACCATCGAACTGTTAACCAGTGACATGGACGCTTCCAAGCGGGTAGGCGAATACCTGCAGAGCAACTTGATGAAGAACCTGCCAGGCCTGACGGTAAAATTGCGGTCAATTCCGCTGAAGTCGCGTTTGGCCGACACCACTGCCCACAAGTTTGACATGGTTTACGGGACTTGGCAGCCAAGCTTCCAGGACCCAATCGACTACCTGACTATCGGTGGTTTGTTCAACCTGGAAACTGACTACAAGAACAAGAACTTCTGGAAGCAGATCAACCTGGCTAAGACAACTTATGCAAATCAGCCAGCCAAAAGACAGGCGGCTCTGGTTGCGGCTGAAAAACAGCTGGTCCAAAAGGACGCCTTCACGGCGCCGCTTTACCAGGCTGGGGTATCATACCTTTTAAACAGCAAGGTGAAGGGCTTTCGCCTGTCTCCTTACGGGACTGTTGCCTACTACTGGGACGTCAAGATTAAGTAAAACAAGTTTTAAACCGGTAAAAGCTGCCAGTTTCTTACAATAAGGAAGAAACTGACGGCTTTTTTGCGAAAAAAGAAGCATTCTTCAACTATTTTGCCCGTATAGCGGGTACAATAGTATTTAGTTTTTTGACCAGGAGGCGGACATGAGCAAATACATCAAAGTTGGCAGCGGCGGCGGTGAAATGACCTGGCACCGGGCCATGCTCGACATGGAGCCGGGGGACTATCTGCTGCTGGAGCCCGGCTATTACGTTTGGCCCCGGGGCCGGCTATTAGAAGACGTGACCATCAAGGGCCTGGGGGCCAGTCCGGAAGACACCCGGATCCGCAGCTTTTTCTCCATCGGTGAAAACAGCTCCCGGGTGGTTTTTGAAAACTTGACCCTGGAACCTTACGGGGACGTAAATACCCTGGATTTGCCGGAAGAGACCAACAGCTATCTGATCCTGCGCGGCTGTGTCTTGACCGGGACCGGCAGCAAGACGACTACGATTTCCGTCAACGGCCAGGACACGGTGGAGATGTACTCCTGCCGTCTGCTCAATGGGACCCTGTCCTTTTTTGAAAAAGCCAATTTCCGCCTGGAAATGGCGGACTGCCTGCTGGACTATGAATCAGAAAAATTCGGCACCATCTCTTTGGAAGGGACTGGGACGGCCATCATTAATAACTCTGAGATCCGGGGGACGGTCAACAGCTTTGATTCCAGCAACATTGAATTAAACATCAATAACTCCGCCATCGGCAACCTTAACTTAGGCGGCAAGAGCTGGGTCAACGTTTACGCCTGCCGTTTTCTTAACCGGGACTACAGCCTTTATGCCCGGGGCGAATGCTGGTTGAACATTCTGGAGAGTCAAATGCCCAGTCAATTGGCCATCGAAGACCACTGCCACTTGCTAATGCAGAATAGCCAGCTCTACAATTTCCAGGCCCGGGGGGAGAGCCAGAGCTTTTTGTCCAATGTGCAGATCGCGGCCGCGGCCAGCCTGGAAGGCAAAAGCTTTATGGACGGCAGCTTAGTGACTTTCTCCGGCAATGGCGACTACCCTTACTTCATCTTCCTGGTCGACCAGGCGGTATTGAAGGGGCGGAACCTGCAATTTGACCCGCAAAACTGGCCGGTTCTGGTCGACAATGATGCCCGTTTAGTGGCCAACGCCCTTTACTACCAGGGGGCGCCACTGGAAATCAAGTGCGAGCATCCGGAAAACATCTCTTTGATGGGGATCAAGTGGACTGAACGGAAGGAATAGAAAGGAGCCAGACCATGCGCTTAATCAAAGTAAGCCAGGACCCCCGAGACTTGTCCTGGGAGCAGGCTTTAGATCAGCTGGAAGACGATGACGTGCTCATGCTGGCTCCCGGCTTTTATGAAATTCCTTTTGGGCAAAAGCTGAAGAATATCGTGATCAAGGGGACGGGGACAGCAGCGGATATGACGGTCCTGGTTGGCACGGTCATCCTGGATGGCCGCTATTTGACCTTGGAAAATCTGGCCGTCAAGACTACCGCAATTGCTGGAGCCCTGGTCAGAGTCTATGAAGGAGAAAATGCTCCTTACTTGACCCTGCGCGGCTGCCGGCTGGAAGCAGCAGAAGGGGAGAGGGGCACGTCCCTCATGGCCTTGGGGCCGGTCTGGCTGGAATTCTACTCCTGCCAGGTCAAAGGGGGAATCTGCCTGGTTGGCGATGAGGAGCAGCATGTCCAGATCTCTTCCAGTGAAATCGCGGCAACTCCAGCTGCTTTTACCGGCAATGGCTTTGGCCCATTAGCCATCAGCAAGTCCCAGATCAAGGGGGATTTTGTCCTGGAGGAAAGTTCGGCTTATGAAGGGCACTTTGACCAGACGGCTTTTGACCAGGTGACCAGCTTGAGCGAAGAAAATGACCTTTACTTCACTGAGTCTGCCCTGTCTTTAACTCTGAAAAATGGCCAGGCCGACCTTTTGAACTGCGACTTGCCGGGGACAACCCTTTTGGAAAAAGCTAATTCAGCCGCTTTCCAAAACTGCACTTTTAAGCAATTCAAGCAGGTCAGCGGAAGCAGCAACTTAACCAACTGCCACTTGGAGGCAGGGGAAATCAGGGGCCAGGGCAAGGCTGTTTTTTGCCGGCCGCACTTTTCCTGCAGCGAAGGAACTTGGCTTAGTTTAAGGGATGCAAGCCAGGTCCGCCTGCAGAATGCCCTTTTAAACGTGGCTGGCAGCCACTTGCGCCTGGCTGACAAAGCCGGGATCTTAGGCAATGTTTTGGAGAGCGACCAGGACCAGCTGCTGGTCAAGCAGACTGGCCAGGGCAAGGTAAAATTGACGGGAATAAAATGTAAACTTGTCTAAAGGCCGCCTTTTGCTATAGAATTTAATTAAGATCCAAGCTTGATGATTCTGTGGGGGGAAAGACCGATGCAAGAACCAATGTATATCAAAATTCACAATCAGCTGCGCCGGGACATTGAAAACCATGTCTACCAGGTGGGGGACCGGATTCCAGCTGAACGGCAGCTGGCGGAACAGTTCAAGGTGTCGCGGATGACCCTGCGTCAGGCCATCAAGACCCTGGAGGAAGAAGGGATTCTGGAAAGGCGGCTGGGCAGCGGGACCTACGTGGCCAGCCAGAAGGTCCAGGAGAAGATGTCCGGGATCATGTCCTTTACCGAAATCACCCGGGCTAACGGGCAGACCCCGTCCAGCAAGCTGGTTTCCTACAAGATCACCCAGCCGTCCCTGTCGGAAAAAGAACGCCTGGCCCTGGAGGGCAGCGACAAGGTCCTGCGCATGGAGCGGATCCGTTATGCCGACCAGGTGCCGATCTGCCACGAAATCGTGACGGTGCCGGAAGATTTGATCGCGCCTTTTGCCAAAGATGACGTGTCAAGCCACCTCTACCAGACCTTGGAGAAGCAGGGGGGCTACCAGATCGGGGATGCAACTGAGTACATCTCAGCCGCTGTCGCCAATGAACAGGAGGCCCGCCTGCTCAACTGCCGGCGCGGGGAAGCCTTGATCACCCGCCGGCAGGTTACCAAGCTGGCTGATGGCCGGCCCTTTGAATACACGCGGGCTTCATACGTGGGCGAGCGCTTCGAATTTACTTTCAGCAAATAGCCAGCTGACTAGCTAAAGATAAAAATGACAAAGAGACAGGTTCAGTCCTGCCTCTTTTTGCTTCCTTTAAAAAAGTACAAAAGATGGAACTTGCTTTTGGCGGCAGGGGGCGAATTTGCTAAAATGGACTTGACACTATTAGCTAATGATTAACGAGGCACTATGAAAAGCATACTATTCCGCCTATATCTGGCAGTCATGAAATTTTTGGCCCGCTGGCAAAAAGAAGACTCCAACACATACGTGATCTTGAATGGGGCCGGCCGCTCGGGGTCCAATGGCTACCTCTTTTATAAATACCTGCGCCGCGAGCACCCGGAAGTCACGGCCTACTTGATCGAGCCCTGGCCTTCTTCCCACTTGCCCTGGTCAGACTGGCAAAAAATCGGCCGGGCCAAGTACGTCTTGACCACCCACCAGCCCTTCAAGGTCCGGAAAAGCCAGGTCAACCTGGCCCTCTGGCACGGGATTCCCCTAAAGCGGATGGGGACCATGGCCAACAATACCCAGCGCCGGGACAACCAGAGAAACGAAAAGCTCTGGCACAAGACGGCCGACCTGGTCACCTCCAGTTCGGAACTCTATGAAAGCTTGATGAGCGCCTGCATGGGAATTGAAGGTCCCCGCTATGTCCGGCTTGGTTTCCCCAGGATTGATTCCTTGCTCAAGTCTCCTTATAAAAAGGCCCAGCTCCTGGCTGACTTTTTCTCCTGCCAGGACCCGGAAGCCCAAGTAGGGGTCTATGTGCCAACCTTCCGCTATGAATTGGAAGAGCCGGAAGTGATGGAGCGGATTAAAGAAGGGAACTTTTTTGCCTTCAGCGACTTTGACCTGGCCGCTTTAGACCAGGCTCTGGCTGCTAGAAAGCAGTACCTCCTGGTCAAGCTCCATCCATGGGAAATGAAGCTCTTCAGCGACTTCCACTTGGAGGCCAAGCACGTGGCCTTTTTGAACAATTCCGACCTTTTGGCGAAAAAGCTGGACCTCTACGAAATCCTGGGAGCCACCGACTTCCTCATGACCGACTTCTCCTCGATCTACTTTGACTACCTCCACTTGGACAAGCCGCTGATTTTCATCACCAACTGCCTGGCCCAGTATGAAAAGACCCGGGGCTTTTTGCTGGGGCCTTATGAAAAAATCGTCCCTGGTCCCTGCGTGGCCAGCCAGGCTGACCTGGTCAAGCAGCTGGGTGAAAAAGATGGGTATGGCCTTGAGCGGAAAAAGTGGCTGGAGCTGAGCGACCAGGCCGACCATGGCCAGGCCTGCCAGAAAATTTTTGATTACTTAAGCGGGGTCTGATCCTTGAAAAAAACTTTTCTGAACATCTTTTATAACGCGGTCTACCAGGTCTTCCTGGTCCTGGTGCCCTTGATCACGGTTCCTTATCTGTCCAGAGTCCTGGGCCCAACGACCTACGGGATCTATTCCAGCGTCAACAACACGGTCCAGTTTCTGATGATCTTCTGCGTCCTGTCCTTATCCAATATCGGGGTCAGAAGCATCTCTAAAGCCCGGGCCAAAAGCAAGAGCGGGGAACTGACCGAGGCCTTCTGGGGCCTGTGGTACTTCCAGTTTATCGGCGGCTTGGTAACCATCGCCTTGACTGTCTTGACCTGCCTGGTCTTCAAGGTCCGCTACTGGAACTACTTCCTGCTGATGCTGCCATACTTGATTGCCGCCCAGTTTGACATCTCCTGGTTCTTCCAGGGTCTGGCTGATTTTGGCCGGGTGGTTTTAAGAAATACCATCGTCAAGATTGTCAGCGTTGTCTTTATCTTGCTTTTGATCAAAAGTCCGGCTGACCTTTGGAAGTATTTCCTGATCATGTCCGTGTCCACCATGCTGGGTTCCTTTGTCTTCTGGTTCAGCATCGGCAAATATGTCGGCCGGCCAGTCAAGCATTTCTACTATTTCGCGGAAACCCGCCGGGCCATCATGACCCTGATGATTCCCCAGATCGCGACCCAGATTTACACTTCCTTGGACAAGCCCCTTTTGGGCCTCTTCCAAAATACGGCCCAGGTCTCTTACTATGACAACTCCCAGCGGATTTCTAACATGATCCTGGGGGTTATCACCAGTATTTCCCTGGTAATAATGCCGCAGATGGCGGTCCAGGGGAAGGAAACCCAGAAGAAGGTCTTGAAGAAGTCCCTGGAAGCCACGACCATGCTGGGAACCATGTTTGCCGTGGTGGTCATGGCCAATACCAAGGAATTCGTGCCCTTTTTCTTCGGGAAAAAATATATCCCGATGACCCCCTTGATGTTCTTCTTCACCTTGACCATCATCTTGATTCCCATGGGCGGGGTCTTCGCCAACCAGTTTGCCCTGGCCAACAAGCGGGACAAGGACTATGCCATTCCAGTTACGATCGGGGCGGTCCTAGAGCTGGTATTCAGCTACTTTTTGGACCGGCCTTTCGGGGCAGCGGGGGCCATGGTGGCGATCCTCTTGACCGAAGCCGTTGTTCTCTTTCTGCGCTGCTGGATCGTGCGGGACGGTTATGACTTCAAGGAAACTTTCAGCGACGTGCCCAAGTGCTTTTTGGCCATGGGGATCAGCCTGGCGGCAGGGATGCTGTGGCCTTGGCAGATTCCAAGTGCTTTTATCAACATGACGGTCAAGTCCCTGGTTATTATGGCCTTGTACCTGGCCATCCTCTGGCTCTTGAAGTTTGACTTGAACGAAGACTTGGTCACGATCGTCAAAAAGCGCTTGAAAAAATAGCTATTAATAAGGAAGAAATCAGCAAAAATAAACAAAGAAAGCGTGTAAGCATGGTAAAAATAAACATTTTGGGCGTTGGCTTCGACAAGTACAGCCTGGCGGAATTTGAAGACCGCTTTTTGGACCGCTTGCGGAAAAAAGAATCCACCCTGGTGGTCACGGCCAACCCGGAAATTGTCATGGCCGCTAAGGAAGACCCGGAATACCGGGAAATCATCAACAATGTGGCTGACTACGTGACGGCTGACGGGATCGGCATCATCAAGGGGGCCAAGATGCTGGGGCTGAAGCTGCCGGAGAGAGTAACCGGCTACGACCTCTTCTGCTGGTACCTGCAAATCGCCAATGAAGACCACTTGCGGGTCTACCTGATTGGGGCCAAGCCAGCCGTGATCGCCGCCGTTAAGGAAAAAATTGCCAAGGACTACCCGGGCATCGACTTAGTTGGCGCTGAATATGGCTACTCCAAAGACGCCCTGCCGGAAATTGCCAGCCGGATCGCCCAAAGCGGGCCCGACCTGGTCTTCGCGGCCCTGGGCTTTCCCAAGCAGGAGAAGCTCCTGGCCATCTTGCGCAAGCAAAACTTGTCAGCCAGCATGATGGGGGTGGGCGGCAGCTTTGATGTCTTCGCCGGCGCCGTCAAGCGGGCACCGAAGCTCTTTCAGGACGCCCACCTGGAATGGTTCTACCGTCTTTTGAAGGAACCAAGCCGGATCGGCCGGATGATGGTTTTGCCCAAATTCGTCGTGGAAGTTAAGAAGAGCAAGAAGCAGGACCAGCAATAATGAAAGTACTGCACATCAACGCCGGCCTGGAAAGCGGAGGCGGGCTGACTCATATCGTGAACCTGCTCTCCCAGGCCAAAAAGGCGGGGCAGGACTTTGACCTCTTGACCTTCGCGGAAGGACCGGTTGCCCAGGCTGCCCGGGAAAAGGGGATCAAGACTATCGTTTTGGGCGGCTCCAGCCGCTACGACCTGGCCCTGCTCAAGCGGCTGAAAAAGACAATCAAGGATGGACATTACGACCTGGTCCACAGCCATGGGGCCCGGGCCAACCTTTTTGTCAGCTTGATCAAGTCATCCTTGCCTTGTCCCTGGTTGATCACGGTCCACTCGGATCCCGCGATCGACTTTGAAGGGCGGGGAATCGCTGGGAAGATTTTTACCAAGCTGAACCTGCGGGCGATCAAGCAGGCCGATGGTGTCTTCGCCATCACTCCTCGTTTTGAAAAAATCCTGCTGAATTATGGAGTAAAGCCCGGCCGGATTTACGTTATCTACAACGGGATTAGCTTTAGGGACAATAGAAATATAGCAGGCAAGGAAGACCACGCCGGTTTCAACATCATCAATGTTGGCCGCTTGGAGAAGGTCAAGGGACAAGATCTTTTGCTCAAGGCATTTAAAGCAGCCAATTTGCCGCAAGCTCACCTCTATATCGCCGGCAGCGGTAGCCAGGAAGCGGACTTAAAAAAATTACGGCAGGATTTGGCTTTAACAGACCAAGTGACTTTCACCGGCTTTTTGACCCAAGCAGAATTAAGGCAGCTCTACCGGAAGATGGACCTGGCCGTCTTGTCTTCTTACTCAGAAAGCTTCCCCCTAGTCTTGCTGGAAGCAGCTGACAACCTGCTCCCGCTTTTGGCAACTGACGTGGGCGGGGCCAGGGAACTGATTCCAGAAGGAAAAGGCTGGGTCATGCCGGTCAACGAGGAAAAAGCCATGGCTGACCAGTTAAGAGCAATCGCCGCTTTGCCAAAAGAAGAATTAGCAGCAATTGCCCAAACGGAAAAAGCCTATGCCTGCCAGCACTTTTCCCTGGACCGGCAACTGGCTGACGTTCTGGCCGGCTACCAGGCCTGCCTGCAAGGAGAAAAAGCATGATTCCCAAAATTATCCACTATGTCTGGGTGGGCGGCAATCCCAAGTCCAAGACCATCCAGACCTGTCTGGCCTCTTGGCAAAAGCGCCTGCCGGACTACGAAATCATCGAATGGAATGAAGACAAGCTGGACCTGAATGCCAACAAATATGTCAAGCAGGCCTACCAGGCCAAGAAGTGGGCCTTCGTTTCCGACTATGTCCGGGCCAAGGCCCTCTATGAAATGGGCGGGATCTACCTGGACACCGATGTCATGGTCTTAAAAGATTTTGCCGGCTTGCTAAATGACCGGGCCTTTATCGGCTTTGAAAACAATGACTACTTGTCAGCGGCCATCATCGCGGCAGAGAAGGGGCATCCTTTTATGGCTGACATCCTGCACTACTATGACGACCTGGATTTTGCCTTTGACCAAAAGGACCAGCTGGCCGGGGTCAACTCTCTGTCCGTCACGGAAATTCTCAAAGAAAAGTATGGCCTTAAGACTGGCAACCAAGAGCAAGTGTTAAAGGAGGGAATTCATGTTTATCCAGACGGGATCCTCTGCAACCCTTCCCCTCAGTCCCGGTCCATTCACCTTTTTACCGGGACCTGGCTGGAAGGGAAAAATTCCTGGAAGCACGACCTGGTCACCTTTTTGAAATTACATATCCGCAGTCAAAAAACTGCGAAAATTTACTACCAGCTCTTCAGACGCTAATTTTTTAAAGAATCTCGTGAAAATACATTTCTGAAAGCAGGGACTGCATTTTTTGAGTATAATTAAAGGTAGAAAATACAAAGTAGAAGATTGCGAGGCAGCAAATGAGAGAGTTGCAAAAGAAAATTGTCGAATATGAGCACGTTTTGCCGGAAATCGATCCCCAGGAAGAAATCCGCAAGACAGTTGACTTCTTAAAGGATTACCTGAAGGCTAACCCCTTCTTGAAGTCATATGTTTTGGGGATTTCCGGGGGCCAGGACTCAACCTTGACCGGGAAGCTGACTCAAATGGCAATTTCCGAAATGCGGGAAGAAACTGGCGATGACAGCTACAAGTTCATCGCCGTCCGCCTGCCATACGGCGTCCAGGCCGATGCCGCTGATGCCGCTGACGCGGTAGCCTTCATCAAGCCGGACGTGGACTTGATCGAAAACATCAAGCCAGCCACTGACGCCATGGTGGCTACCTTGAAGGAAACGGGCGTGGAAGTGACCGACTTTAACAAGGGCAACATCAAGGCCCGGCAAAGAATGGTCATGCAGTATGCCATTGCCGGGGCCAATCAGGGCGCGGTTGTGGGGACTGACCACGCGGCCGAAAACGTCTCTGGTTTTTACACCAAGTATGGTGACGGCGCGGCTGACTTAACCCCGCTCTTTCGTTTGGACAAGCGGCAGGGCAAGCAGCTCTTGGCTGCTTTGGGCTGCCCGGAACACCTTTATTTGAAGGCCCCGACGGCCGACCTGGAAGAAGAAAAGCCATCCTTGCCAGATGAAGTTGCCTTGGGCGTGACCTACGAGGAAATCGATGACTACCTGGAAGGCCGGGAAGTCAGCGAGAAGGCAGCGGAAAGAATCGAAGAATTGTGGACCAAGAGCGAGCACAAACGCCACCTGCCGGTTACAATTTTTGATGATTATTACAAAAAATAGGGGCAGATTTGGTAAAAAACTTGTTTCAAGTGCCAATTTTTGCTATATTAATCATGTCATAAGGGAGTAACGGCAAGCATAGCTTGCGACAAGCCCAACAACCGGGAGCCGTGTTGGTTTCCTGGGCTTGTCTTAATTAGTGAGACTTATGTGCTTTTGTTAAGGGGCACGTAAGTCTCTTTTCTTTTTAAAGGAGGAAAATACTGTGGCTAAGAAGTATTACAGCCAGGACATCCCGGGCACTTTAGCCGAGTTTGGCTCGGATGCCAACCACGGGATCAGTTCGGCTGAAGCAAAGAAGCGCCTGGACCAATACGGCCCGAACGCTTTGGCCGGCAAGAAGAAACGTTCAATGTTTGCCCGCTTCATGGACCAATTCAAGGACTTGATGATCATCGTCCTGCTGGTTGCCGCTGTTTTGTCCGGGGTAGTTGCCCAGGAATGGACAGACGCGGGGATTATTTTAGTAGTTGTGCTTTTGAACGCGGTCCTGGGCGTGATCCAGGAAGCCCGATCAGAAGCAGCAATTGAAGCCTTGAAGGACATGTCCACGCCAAGCGCCAGGGTGCGCCGGGACGGAGCGGTAATTGAAATTCCGTCAACGGATATCGTGCCAGGTGACGTGGTCTTGCTGGAAGCCGGTGACGTGGTCCCGGCCGACCTGCGTCTTTTGGTAGCAAAAAGCTTGAAGATTGAAGAAGCTGCCTTGACTGGGGAATCAGTTCCGGTGGAAAAGAGTAATGAAACCCTGCAGGGGGAGGACATTGCCCTAGGTGACCGGATCAACATGGCTTACTCCGGCACCAACGTGACCTACGGGCGCGGGGAAGGTGTGGTTGTCGCTACGGGGATGAACACGGAAGTCGGCAACATCGCCAAGATGCTGAACGAAGCTGATGAAACTGATACTCCTCTTAAGCAGAACTTGAACCAGCTGGGCAAGACCCTGACTTACATGATCCTGGCCATCTGTGTGGTCGTCTTTATTATCGGGGTTATCCGGAACCCGCAGCATGAACCGATGAATGCTTTGCTGATCGACATGTTCTTGACGGCGGTTTCCCTGGCGGTTGCCGCTATTCCGGAAGGTCTGCCGGCGATCGTGACGATCATTTTGGCCTTGGGTACCCAGACCATGGCTGACCATAAGGCCATCGTCAGAAAGCTGCCAGCCGTTGAAACCTTGGGGGCAACGGATATCATTGCTTCTGACAAGACTGGTACCTTGACCCAGAACCGGATGACGGTGGAAAAGGTCTACTACGACGGGATCCTGCATGATGCCAGCGATGACATCGACTTGACCAACCAGGCCTTGATTACCATGCTTTTGGCCAACGACACCAAGATTAAGGACGGCGGGGAACTCTTGGGTGACCCGACTGAAACTGCCCTGGTGCAATTCGGTTTCCACAAGGATCTGCCAGTTAAAGACTTTTTGGCAGAACACCCACGGGTACAGGAAGTACCATTTGACTCTGACCGGAAGTTGATGAGTACGGTCAACAGGTATGACGGCCAGTTTATGGTTGCCGTCAAGGGCGCGCCGGACATGCTTTTGGAAAGAGTCAAGTATGTCAACATCAACGGCGAGCTGAGCGAAATCAGCGCTGAACAAAAGAAAGCCATTTTGGCAAGCAACAATGAAATGGCCAAGCAAGCCCTCCGGGTCTTGGCGATGGCTTACAAGGTTGTTGCTGAGCCATACGCTGACCCGACGACTGACAATGTTGAACAAGATCTGATCTTTGCCGGTTTGGTCGGCATGATCGACCCAGAGCGGCCGGAAGCCAAGGACGCGATCGCGGAAGCTCACCGGGCCGGGATCAGAACGATCATGATTACTGGTGACCACCAAGTTACGGCGCAGGCGATTGCCGAACGGCTGGGCCTGGTTGAAAAGGGCCGCGGCGATGCCGTGATTACCGGGGCGCAATTGGATAAGCTGAGCGACGACTACTTCACCAAGCATGTCGGTGACTACAGTGTTTATGCCCGGGTTTCACCAGAACACAAGGTTAGAATTGTGAAGGCATGGCAGGCAAATGGCAAGATCGTGGCCATGACTGGTGACGGGGTCAACGACGCGCCGAGTCTGAAGCAGGCCGACATCGGGGTCGGCATGGGGATTACCGGTACGGAAGTCTCCAAGGGCGCGGCCGACATGGTTCTGGCTGACGACAACTTCGCGACGATCGTGGAAGCGGTCAAGCAAGGGCGGAAGGTCTTTGCCAACATTCAGAAGGCGATTCTGTACTTGATGAGCTGCAACGTCGGCGAAGTATTGACGGTCTTCTTGATGACTTTGCTGGGCTGGGATGTTTTGAAGCCAGTGCAGCTTTTGTGGATCAACTTGGTAACTGATACCCTGCCGGCGATTGCCTTGGGTGTTGAACCGATTGAAAAGGGGATCATGAATAAGAAGCCGCGGGGGAAGAATTCTAACTTCTTCTCAGGTGGCGTGGCCAGCTCAATTGTCTACCAGGGGATCCTGGAAGGTGCTTTGGTCTTGACCGCTTATGGTTTGGGTCTGCACGTTTTGCCGCAGGGGACTAACCCGCATGAAGACGCGTTGACCATGGCCTTCTTGACTTTGGGTCTGATCCAGCTCTTCCACGCGGTCAACTCTAAGTACTTGAAGCAGTCTATTTTCCAAAAGAGCACTTTTGCCAACAAGTGGTTCAATGGCGCGATTGTTCTGTCAGCCTTGATTATGGCGGCAGTTGAATTGCCATTCTTGACCAGAGTCTTCTCAGTTTCAGAATTGCACCTGGACCAATGGCTGACTGTTCTGGGGATGGGCGTTTTGATGATCGTGATCGTCGAAATCGTCAAGTTCTTTGAGAGAAAAGCTGATCAACGGAATAATTAAAGATAATAATTCACAAAAATGCCTGGACGTAAGTCCAGGCATTTTTTGCTGCGTGAAAAGAGGTACGGTGAAATTGTGGGGACTTGAATCGGCTGCAATGATCTTTATATTATGTTAATAATAACGAGAGAGTTGGAGTAAATAATAAGGTTCAGTGTGGCTTTGTTTGTTAAGAAAAATAGTCTTTGTCTGTTTTTAGGGGCAGTTGTCGGTTTTATGATAACGTTAACTGAAAACATATCAACTGAGATTGGAGGGACTTTATTTACTGTTTCAAATATCTGGGATACTACCAACATTATTAATCCACTAGCGAATGTTATGGTGGAGAATCCATTACCGGCAATCTATTACCTAAATTACGCGACGACTGCAGTTTTCTATATTACGCTAACTGCTGTTTTGTTAAGAATTTGGTACATGAAGAATGTAGAGAAAGGTTAAATTATGCTAAAAACGCGTTATCAGCGCCTAATTGCCATAACACTCTTTTTGGACTTTGTGGTTAGTCTGGGCTGTGGCCTGCAGTTTGCGATGGATGGCGGAGAAGGCGAGATGCCAATGTATTATCTGAATGCCAACTTGATCAGCTTATACATCCAGCCAGGTCTAACCGTCATGGCAGCTGTCCAAATCCTTTCTTTCCGCTCAGTCCGGCCGCTTCTGGCTCCCCGCGGCAAAATGGATTACTTTGACCAGCGCCTGGCCCAGCTGCTTTTCTTAGATTTGGCCATCTACCTTGTTTTCTCCATCGTGCCCTATTTCTTTGACAAGAATCCCTGCTTCCGCTATGGCCCGGCCTGGAAGGGCACCCTCTTGCTTTTGATGCATTACCTGCTGTTCATTGCCTGCTTTATGCTGATCTTGCTCTGCATCAAGACTAAATATCCTTTCTTTATTATCGTTTTTGCCAGTACAGTACCCATTCTTTACCATTACTGGCTGGAGAAGAGCTGGCTTTTACCGAAATACGCTAATATTTATGACCCTCTCTGGCGGGCCATCCACCACATGTATATACTCTAAGTCGAGGAGGAGTTTGTATGTTGAAAGTGGCACATGTTAAGAAGAGCTTTAAAAAACTGGCCGTATTAAAGGACATCTCTTTAGAAACCCAAGCGGGTGAACTGGTCCACATCTCCGGTGTCAACGGCTGCGGCAAGTCCACCCTGTTCAAAATCATCGTCGGCCTCTTAAAAGCTGACAGCGGGGAGATCCACACTGACAAGGATGACTACCTTGGTGCCCTGATCGAAAACCCTGGCTTTATCGAATATGAAACTGCCTGGAACAACTTGACCTTTTTAGGTCACTTCAACCACCGCTTCCAACCCGAAAAGACCCGGGACCTGCTCAAGGCCTTTGACCTGGATCCGGATAACCCGCAATCCGTCGGCAACTACTCAGTCGGGATGCGGCAGAAGCTCGGGTTCGTTAACCTTATGAAAGACTTGCGCAGTGAAAACAAGACCGTCATCGTGGCCAGCCACGACGAAATTCCCGGCCTGGTCTACGACCGCCGTTTAAGAATGAAAGACGGGATCTTGCTGGCCGAAGAGTAAAAGTTGGCATTTTCCGCCTTGACTAGCTACAATAATCCCATGATTAGTGAACAAGAACTGCAGCAGCTGGTCGAAAGCATCTCCCTTGAATCCTTCAGCCGTCCCTTTCTCCACCAAGCGAAAATCAACCGCCGCCTGAAGACTACTGGCGGCCGCTACCAATTATCCGACCATCACCTGGAATTTAACCCGCTCTTTCTTAAGGAAGAAAATCTCCATTATCTGCCGGGCATCATCAAACATGAACTGGTCCACTACCACCTCCACCTGGCCGGCTTGGGCTACCAGCATAAAGACCGGGACTTCAAGCTTTTACTGCAAAAGGTAGGCGGCAGCCGCTATGCGCCAAGACTAGAAGAGAACAAAAGAAGCCGCTGGCACTACCGCTGCCGGCAATGCGGGCAGGACTACTGGCGCCAGCGGCAGGTCAACGTCAAGAAGTATTTCTGCGGCCGCTGCCGGGGAAAATTGGAAAAAATTGCCGGCCCCCTTGCCAAATGAGGGCGGCTTTGCTAAAATGTTAATGTGTTTGCGGGCGTGGCGGAATTGGCAGACGCGCAAGACTAAGGATCTTGTGACCGCTTTTGGTCGTGGAAGTTCAAGTCTTCTCGTCCGCACTAAGATAAGGAGTCGTTGTAAAACGGCTCCTTTTTTGTTGATTCTTAAAACCTGCTTTTCCTCCAATCTGTTATAATTGATAGAACACAATGCAAGATGAATAGAAGGTGTGCTAAATGTACGATTCTGAAGCCAGACAGAAGACCTTGAACCTGACGGTCAGCGCGGTCTTTGTGGCCATTCTGCTGCTGGAAGCTTTTATTCCTAATGTGGGTTACATCACGATTTTGCCGGGCCTGCCGGCCATCACCACGATTCCGCTGACAGTCGCGGTCTTTGCCTCTTTAAGAGGGCCGAAAGCCGGCGCGGCCTTTGGCTTGGCCTGGGGCCTGACTAGTTTGCTTAGGGCCTATGCTGCTCCTAATGGCCTGGTTACCATTCTCCTTTTCCAGAACCCCTTGATTGCCTTATTGCCCCGGCTTGCTGCTGGCTGGGCAGCGGGCCTGGCTGGGCAATTGGCTGATAAATGGGAGAAGGAGAGCGGAAAGCCTCTGGCTTACGCCTTAAGCGGCCTTTTAGCTTCAGCGGTCAACACGCTCATGGTGATCCTTTTGTCTGACCTGGTCTACTTCAGTCATCCCCAGAAGCTGGCTTTAGCCCTGGGGGCCAAGAGCGGGCAGTCTTTGCTGGTCATCCTCTTTACGGCCCTGGCCGTCAACGGCATTTTGGAAGCAGTCTTCAGCGGCTTGATCACGCCGCTCATTACCGCGCCCCTCAAGAAGCGCCTTAAGCGGCGCTAGAAAGCAGATAAGTATGGCTGGACACAGAAAAACACGCAAGGGCAAGCAGACGACCACTATCCTCGTGGTCCGCGTTTTTGCCATCATCCTCTTGTGCCTGGGCTTGTTCGTGGCCTTCCGCTACTACCGCCGCCAGGCCTTGCAGCAAGAACAGATCCGCCAGGCTGAACTGGCCAAGCAGGAAGCAGCCGCTAAGCTTTTGCGGCAAAAGAAAGCCTTTATCCAAAAGGTGGGGCCGATCTCGCAAAAGGTTGACAAGGGGACCGGTCTTTTGCCAAGCATCACTATCGCCCAGGCCTGCCTGGAAAGCAACTACGGGCAAAGCGCCTTGTCCCAGAAGTACAACAATCTCTTCGGGGTCAAGGGGACCAACCCTAACACTTCAGCCGTGATGACGACCAAGGAGTACAGCAACGGCAAGTGGGTGACCGTCAAGGCCCGCTTCCAAATTTATGATTCTTATGAAGCCTCGATCCGGGCCCATGTCCGCCTCTTCCAGCAGGGAACCAGCTGGAACAAGGACCAGTACAAGGACGTTTTGGCGGCCAAGGACTATAAGAGCCAGGCCAAGGCCCTGGTCACTGACGGCTATGCCACCGACCCGGACTACTCGACCAAACTCATCAATTTAATTGAACAATACAACCTGAATAAGTACGATAATTAAGCAGGTTTAACAGGGTTGCCAGAGCTTTTTGGCAGCTTTTTTTGCTATAATGGATAAGCTAAGTTTTTTGATTTTTGAAAGGGTAAAGCATGTCTGAAGCAACGATTTTACAAGGTTTGAATCCGCAACAGGTCCAGGCAGTCAAGACGACTGAAGGGCCCCTTTTGGTAATCGCCGGGGCCGGCAGTGGGAAGACCTCAGTTTTGACCAGGCGGATTGCCTACTTGGTGGAAGAAAAGCGGGTTGCTCCCTGGAACATCCTGGCCATCACCTTCACCAACAAGGCCGCTAAAGAAATGAAGGAAAGAGAAGTCAAGCTCCTGGGCGACCAGGCTGAAAGCATCTGGATGTCCACCTTCCACGCCCTCTGCGTCCGCATCCTCCGCCGGGACGGCCACTTGATCGGCTATGACCGGGACTTCTCCATCGCTGACCCTTCAGAGCAGGTGACCCTGGTCAAGCGCATCCTCCGCCAGCTGGACCTGGATCCCAAGCAATATCTGCCCCGCAACATCTTGAGCCAGATCTCCAATGCCAAGAACCGCCTGCAGACCCCGAAGCAGTATGAGGCCAGCGCGGTCGGTCCTTTTGAAAAAGTTGTCGCCGACGTCTACAAGAAATACCAGGCCATCCTGGAAAGAGACCAGATCCTGGACTTTGACGACTTGATCATGCAGACGCTGACCCTTTTTAAGGCCAGTCCTGATACCCTGGCTTACTACCAGCAGAAGTTCCGCTATCTGCTGGTTGACGAATACCAGGACACCAACGAGGCCCAGTACGAGCTCTGCCGCTTGCTGGCTGACGGCTACCACAATATCTGCGTTGTCGGGGATGCCGACCAGTCAATCTACGGCTGGCGGGGAGCCAACATGGAAAACATCCTCAACTTTGAGCATGACTACAAGAATGCCCAAACTGTCAAACTGGAGCAGAACTACCGGTCAACCGGCCACATCTTGAAGGCGGCCAACTCGGTCATTGACCACAATGAAAACCGGAAGGCCAAGAAGCTGTGGACTGACAAGGGCGACGGGGAAAAGGTCCACTACTACCAGGCCCAGAGCGACCGGGACGAAACCCGCTTCGTCCTTGCCAAGATCAAGGAAGAAGTTGACCAAAAGAAGCGCCGCTACCAGGACTTTGCCGTCCTTTACCGGACCAATGCCCAGTCCCGGGGGATGGAAGAAACTTTGGTTGAAGCCAATGTCCCTTACCAGATCGTCGGCGGGCACAAGTTCTACGACCGCAAGGAAATCAAGGACATCATGGCCTACCTCAAGCTGGTGGCCAACCCCAGCGATTCCATGAGCTTCAACCGGATCATCAACGTCCCAAAGCGGGGGATCGGCCAGGCTACGACTAGCAAATTGGCTGCCTTCGCCGACGAAATGGGGGGCGGGATCTACGAAGCCATACGCAATGTCGAATTGGCTCCGATTTCTTCCGCCGCTGCCAAAAAGCTCCTGGCCTTCAGCGACCAGCTGACTGCCGCCATTGCTTACGCCCAAGACCACACGGTCAGTGAACTGACCGACAAGATCCTGGAAGACTTCGGCTACATCAAAGCCTTGAAGGAGGAAGAAGCTCAAGGGTCCCTGGAAGCTGCCGCCCGCCTGGAAAACCTGCAGGAATTCGCTACGGTTACCAAGCGCTTTGACGACAATTACAATGAAGAAGAAAACCCGGACAGCAGCCGCTTGAGTGACTTTTTAGCGGAAGTATCCCTCTTAAGCGACCAGGATGACCTGGAAGAAAGCGATGACCGGGTAACTTTGATGACCCTGCACGCGGCTAAGGGTTTGGAATTCCCAGTCGTCTTCTTGATCGGGATGGAAGACAACATCTTCCCGCTTTCCCGGGCGATCAAGGACGAAGACCCGAACCAGCTGGAAGAAGAACGCCGCCTGGCTTACGTGGGCATTACCAGGGCCAGGGAAGAGCTTTACTTGACTTCGGCTTACACCCGGATGATGTACGGCAGCAAGCAGTATAATTCCCAGTCCCGCTTCATCGGTGAAATCAAGGATGAGGACCTGGACATCGTGGTTTCAACTGCCCCGAAGTCCAGCACTTCCTTCTTAGACCTGGACCGGCTGCCTTTTGCCGAAAAGTCCCAAGCCAAAGCTGCTCAGCCGGCTAAGATCCACCGGGCCAGCAAGGCAGCCGGGGCCGTCGGCGCTGAAAAGAAGGGCTGGCACCCTGGCGACCAGGTAGAGCACAAGAGCTGGGGCAAGGGCGTGGTCATCAAGGTCACCGGCTCTGGCGAAGACATGGAACTGGACATTGCTTTTGCAAGCAAGGGCAACAAGCGCCTGCTGGCGGCTTTTGCCCCGATCAAGAAAATTTAGGTGAAGAAGCATGGCTGAAAGTTTAGAAGAAGCAAAACAGGAAGTCCGCCAATTGCGGGCCCAGCTGGACCAGTGGGCCAAGGCCTACTATGAGCAGGACGCTCCGGTGGTTGAAGACCACGTTTATGATGAAAAATACGCCCGCCTGCTGGAACTGGAAGCTGCCTATCCGGAATTAAAGTCAGCTGACTCCATCACCCAGAGGGTCGGCGGCGAGGTCAACAGCGACCTGCCCAAAGTTGAGCACCAAGTGCCAATGCTGTCGATGGGGGACGTTTTTTCCAAAGAAGAGCTGGCGGAATTTGACCAGCGGGTGCAAAAAGCAATCGGCCACCCTGTGGCCTACAATGTCGAATTGAAAATCGACGGCCTGTCCCTGTCTTTGGAATATGAAGAAGGGCGCTTAAAGCGAGCCTCAACCCGGGGCAATGGCCAGGTTGGCGAAGATGTGACCAAGAATGTCAAGTATATCAAGGACGTGCCCCAGAAATTGCCGAAAGCCATTACCACTGAAGTGCGGGGGGAATGCTACATGAGCAAGGAGGCTTTCGCCAAATTGAACCAGGAGCGGGACGAGGCCGGGGAGAGTATCTTTGCCAATCCGAGAAACGCCGCGGCTGGTTCTCTGCGTCAGCTGGACCCGAAGGTGACAAAAAAGCGGCAGCTGAGCACCTTTATCTATACCTGGATCAACCCACCAGCCGGTATCGACTCCCAGCACCAGGCGATCTGTGAGATGGCCAAGCTAGGCTTTCACACCAATGAAAACGGCCGCCGGCTGGAAAATCTGGCAGACGTCTACGACTATATCGACGAATTTACCAAAAAGCGCGACAGCCTGCCTTACGTGATCGACGGCATTGTCTTGAAAGTCGATGATCTGGCCCTGCAGGCGGACTTGGGCAACACCGTCAAGGTGCCCCGCTGGGAAATTGCCTACAAGTTCCCGCCGGAAGAAGAAGAAACAGTAGTCCGGGAGATTGAATGGACCGTGGGAAGAACCGGGGTCGTGACCCCGACTGCCGTGATGGATCCGGTGCGATTAGCCGGGACCACGGTAGCCCGGGCCTCTTTGCACAATCCGGACCTTTTGGCCAAACTGGACGTCCGCTTGGGCGACACGGTCAAGCTGCACAAGGCCGGCGACATCATTCCGGAAATTTCCGAAGTTGTCTTAAGCAAGCGGCCAGAAGACTCTGTTCCCTATGAAGTGCCAACTAAGTGCCCTTCCTGCGGGGAAGACCTGGTTCACTTGAATGAAGAAGTGGCCCTGCGCTGCATTAACCCGTCCTGCCCTGCCCAAGTTGAAGAAGGGATTACCCACTTCGCCTCCCGGCAGGCCATGAACATCGCTGGCCTTGGCCCAAAGATCGTCAAGCAGCTGATCGCCAAGGACCTGGTGCACAATGTAGCTGACCTTTACTATCTGACAGCCGACGACTTGAGCCAGCTGGACCACTTTAAGGAGAAGTCGATCAACAATCTTCTGGCGGCCATTGACCAAAGCCGGAAGAATTCCGTTGAGCTGGTCCTCTTTGGCCTGGGGATCGACAATGTAGGCAGGAAAGCCGCCCAATTGATTGCCCAGAAATTTAAAAATATGTCTAAAATCGCTTCAGCAAGCGTGCAAGAACTGACGGCAATCGATACAATAGGAATGACGATTGCTGAGTCTTTGACGGCTTACTTCCAGCAGGAAGAAGCCAAGAAGCTGCTGACCCGGCTGGAAGAGGCCGGGGTCAACATGGACTACTTAGGCGAAGACGGGGAAGCCGCAGACAACTTCTTCAAGGGCAAGACGGTGGTCTTGACCGGGAAACTGGCCCACTATAGCCGGGCGGAGTTTACCAAGAAGCTGCAGGCCTTGGGAGCCAAGGTGACCGGGTCAGTTTCCAAGAAGACCGACTGCCTGGTTTACGGGGAAGATGCCGGCAGCAAACTGGCCAAGGCAGAAGCCCTGGATATTCCGCGCTTAACGGAGGCAGAAGCAATCTCTAAGATCGAAGAGAAGGACACGGAAAAGTGAAGAGATTTTTACAGGCAATAACTTTGGCAAGCTGCAGCCTTCTGCTGGCGGCTTGCGGCAACTTGAAGAATTCCGACCTGGCCAGCAACTCAACGACGACGACCAGCAAGGCGAAGAAGTACGAGACGACTTCCAGCACTGATGGCGGCTACTCCGTCCTTTTGAAAAAGGGGGTCTACAAGACCAGCCCGATCTCCGGCCTGGAAGCCACCAACTATGACAACAGCGTGGACGAGTCGGCCATGGAACGGGGCTTGATCCGGGTCTCCAAGAAGGTCTTCTCAACCAAGGACTATGTCATCCAGGAAGGCCAGCAGCTCGACGAAACGACGGTCACCAACTGGCTGGGCCGGTATTCAAAGAGCAACAAAGAGGGGCTGAACCTCAAGAACAACGGCAAGACCGGGTCAACGACCAGAAACCCGATCATCTTGCAGCAGATCATGGAAGAAGACTTCTATGTCAAGAGCGGGTCCAGCTATAAGCTGGCCGGCATCAGCATCAGCCTGGGCCTCAACTCAGTCGACTACTACACCAAGACGACTGACGGGGCCGAATACAGCACTAAGATTTCCCTGGCCAAGCGGCGGGCCTTCGGGCAGAAGACGGCCAACACGATCGTCTCCCGCTTGCACGCCAAGAAGAAGCTTAAGAATATCCCGATCATGGTTGGCCTTTTCTCTAAGACCGACACCGACTCATTAGTTGGGGGAACTTACTTCTCATATGGGACAGCTAGCGCAAATAGTAGTAAAATATCTAAATGGAATCCCGTGAACGAAAAGACCCAGGTGCTGCCGACAGTCGATGGAGCCAGCGCGGTCAGTGCCAGTGACGAATCCAAATTCACCAGCTTTAAGGATGAAATTGAGGATTACTTCCCGAACGTTTCCGGGGTCACGGCCACTCTGCGCTACTACGATGGCAAGCTGGCTTACGAAAGCATCGCCATCACCACGCAGTTCTATGGCTATCTGCAGGTACAAAGCTTTGCCCAGACGGTTATGAGCCGGGCAAAGAAGTATCTGGGAACCAGCTCACCGGTTGAAATCACCATTTCCTCGGTCAACGACACCCAAGCGGTCGTCGCCAAGGAAACGGCTACCGGGTCTTATCGGATGCACATCTATGGCGGTAATTAGGAGGTACATAAGTGGAAAAGGTAACAAATGATACTATCAAGCACGTTGCGGCATTAGCCCAGCTTGAATTCGGCGAAGAAGAACTGGCCAAGTTCACCTCGCAAATGGGGAAGATTCTGGAAATGGCAGAAGAACTTCAAGCCGTTGACACGACTGGCGTTGAAGAAACGGTGCAAGTAGTTGATCGCGACACTGTCTTCAGAGAAGACGTTCCTGAAAAGTGGCAGACCCGCGAAGAAATGATGAAGAACGTTCCTGACAAGAGCAATGGTTTTGTCAAGGTACCTGTAATTATCGATAAGGATGATAACCAATAATGAACTACTTAAACGAAACGATCGATTCCTTAAACTACAAGCTGAAGAGCGGCGCTGTTTCTGCTGACCAATTGGCCAAGGACACCATCGCCAACATCAAGAAGACTGACGAAAAGATAAACGCCTTTATCACTGTAAATGAAGACGCCAAGCCAGCAGAAGACCTTGACTTTAAAAACAAATTGGCCGGCGTGCCGATTGCCATCAAGGACAACATCATCACCAATGGCTTGAAGACGACGGCAGCCAGCCACATTTTGTACAACTTTGAACCAGTTTACGAATCAACTGTTGTTGCCAAGCTGAAGGCAGCCCAAGCTACCATCATCGGCAAGACCAACATGGACGAATTCGCCATGGGGTCATCCACTGAAACTTCTTACTTCGGTGCCACCAAGAACCCATGGAACTTAAACAAGGTGCCAGGCGGTTCATCCGGTGGTTCTGCAGCGGCTGTTGCCAGCGGTGAAGTGGTTGCTGCCCTGGGTAGTGACACCGGTGGTTCAATCCGCCAGCCAGCATCTTTCAACGGTATCTTCGGGATCAAGCCGACTTACGGCCGGGTATCCCGCTGGGGCTTGATCGCTTTTGCCTCATCACTGGACCAAATCGGGGTGATGAGCAAGCGGGTCAAGGACTCAGCTGAAGTTCTGAACGTGATCGCCGGGGCTGATGACCGCGACGCTACTGTTTCAGAAAAAGAAGTCCCAGACTACACCAGCTTCCTGGGCAAGGACGTCAAGGGCCTGCGGGTTGCCGTTCCTAAGGAATACATGAGCGACGCCGTTGAAGAAGGCGTCCGCAAGGCAGTTGAAGCCCAAATCGAACTTCTGCGGGCAAACGGGGCCATCATCAATGAAGTTTCCCTGCCGCACACCAAGTATGTGGTGCCAACTTACTACATCATAGCTTCCAGTGAAGCTTCAGCCAACCTGGAACGTTACGACGGGATCCGTTACGGTTACCGGGCAGAAGCCAAGAACCTGGACGAAGTCTTCCTCAAGTCCCGGTCAGAAGGCTTTGGCGACGAAGTAAAGCGGAGAATCATGCTGGGTTCCTTCGCCCTGTCCGCCGGCGCTTACGACAAGTTCTTCCTGCAGGCGGCCAAGGTAAGAACTTTAATTTGTCAAGACTTCGACAAGATCTTCGAAGACAACGATGTTATTGTCGGGCCGGTTTCTACCGAAACTGCTTTTGACTTGAACTCAGAAATTTCTGACCAGATCAAGATGTACAACAACGACATCTTGACGATTTCCGCCAACATGGCCGGGATTCCGGCAGCCAGCGTGCCAGCCGGCTTGAGCGAAACGACGGGGATGCCGGTCGGCTTCCAAATCATGGCCAAGCGCTTTGACGAAGGCCATGTCTTCCAAGTAGCTGACTTCATCGAACGCAACAACAAGTTCTACGAACAAACACCAGCTGGATTGGAGGATTAATTTAAATGAATTTTACGTCAACTATCGGTCTGGAAGTCCACTTTGAGTTGAAGACCAAGAGCAAGATCTTTTCACCTTCACCAGTAACTTACGGGGCCAAGCCAAACACCGAAACCAACGTTATTGACTGGGGTTACCCAGGTACCTTGCCAATGGTTAACAAGGAAGTCTACCGCCTGGGCTTGATGGTCGCTTTGGCCACCCACTCTCACATTAACCCGGTAACCCATTTTGACCGGAAGAACTACTTCTACCCGGACAACCCAAAGGCTTACCAAATCACTCAATTCTTCAAGCCACTGGCTGAAAACGGCTATGTTGAAGTCGAAGTTCACGGCAAGAAGAAGAAGATCCATATCCACGAAATGCACATCGAAGAAGACGCCGGTAAGAACACCCACGGGACCAACGGCTTCTCCTACGTTGACTACAACCGGCAAGGGGTACCGCTTTTGGAAGTTGTTTCTGAACCAGAAATGACTGACCCGGACGAAGCTGTTGCCTACCTGGAAAAGCTGCGGGAAATCGTGCAATTTACCGGGGCTTCTGACGTTAAGATGGAGGAAGGGTCAATGAGAATTGACACCAACATCTCCATCCGCCCAGCTGGCCAGAAGGAATTAGGGACCAAGGTTGAAATGAAGAACCTGAACTCCTTTGAACACGTCCGTCTGTCCCTGGCTTACGAACAAAAGCGCCAGCAGGAAATCCTCCTGTCCGGTGGCCGGGTTCGCCTGTCTACCCGCCGTTTTGACACCAACACGGGCAAGACTGTCCTGGAACGTGTCAAGGAAGGGGACGCGGACTACCGTTACTTCCCAGAACCAGACCTGCCTCCATACCACATCAAGCAGGAATGGGTTGATGAAATCGCGGCCAACTTGCCAAAGACGGCTGACGAACGGCGGAAGATCTACGTTGATGAATACGGCCTTAAGCCATACGACGCGAATGTTTTGCTGCAAAACAAGGAAAGCTCAGACTTCTTTGACGCTACTGTAGCAGCTGGTGCTGACCCGCAACAAGCAGCCAACTGGATGAACACCCAGGTTAACGGCTACTTGAACGAAAAGCATGCTGAACTCAAGGACATTGCCTTGACTCCAGAAAACCTGGCAGCCATGATCAAGCTGATTTCTGACGGGACGATCTCATCCAAGATCGCCAAGAAGGTCTTCGCGGAAACTGTTGCCAACGGCACTGACCCGAAGAAGTACGTTGAAGAAAACGGCATGGCGCAATTGTCAGACGAAAGCGTCCTGGCACCAATGGTCAAGGAAGTTGTTGACGCCAACCCGCAGTCTGTCGAAGACTACAAGAACGGTAAGGACCGGGCTATCGGCTTCCTGGTTGGGCAAATCATGAAGCAGACCCGGGGCAAGGCCAACCCTAAGGTGATCAACAAGCTCCTATTGGCCGACCTGGCCAGCCGTTAAGGCAGGAGAAAATTTTTTAGAAAAAGGTGAAGCAGATGACTAAGCGCGCGCGCTTGATTTACAATCCGGTCTCAGGGCATGAACAGATGCCGAAGAACGTTTCTGATATTTTGGATATTTTGGAACAAGCGGGTTATGAAGCCAGTGCATTCAGAACCACGCCAGCTCCGCTTAGTGCTCAAAATGAAGCAACCCGGGTAGCCAAGGACGGTTTTTCACTGGTCGTGGCCGCCGGTGGGGACGGCACGATCAACGAAGTTGTGAGCGGGATCGCCTTTTTGCCTAAGGAAGAGCGCCCGCGCATGGCCATCATCCCGGCAGGGACGACCAACGACTACGCCAGAGCCTTGAAGATTCCGCGCGACGACGTGGTTGCGGCGGCTAAAGTGATTCTTAAGGACAAGGTGCAGAAGATGGACGTGGGCCGGGCCGACTTCGGCGACGGCAGCCAGAAGTACTTCGTCAACATCGCTGCTGCTGGCTCTTTGGCGGAACTGACCTACGGGGTTTCTTCAGACGTCAAGTCCGCCCTGGGCTACGCTGCCTACCTGATCAAGGGGGCGGAAATGCTGCCAAACCTCAGCGAATGCGAAATGCGGCTGACTTTTGACAAGGGCGTTTACGAAGGCAAGCTGTCTCTGCTTTTATTGGGGATGACTAACTCCATTGGCGGTTTTGAAAAGATCATGCCAAACGCGGAACTTTCAGACGGTCTCTTCCAGCTGATCGTGGTCAAGCCAAGCGACCCGGGCAACCTGCTCCGGCTGATGGCTTTGGCTTTGAACGGCAAGCACGTGGACGACCCGAACATCATCTACACCAAGACGACCAGTCTGAAGGCGGAATTGATCGGCCACAACCGCGATGACAAACTTTCCGTCAACCTGGACGGGGAAGAAGGCGGCATGTTCCCGGTAACTTTTGAAAACTTGCGGGAACGGATCGAATTCTACGTCGGTTAGAACTGTTATAATAGAGTTTGACCTTCTGTCAGACTCTATTTTTGTGTTTAGAGGAAAAGCATGATAACCAATATAAAGAAAAAATTAGCAAGAAAGCGGTCTCTGCAGCCTCTGTCGCCAGAAGAGCAGAGCGAGTGGGATCAGCTGCGCCAGTACCGGGAAAAGGCCATTAAGGAGTCCGGAGCCAAATTGGCCGAACACGTGATGACGTTTAACGACGGGGTAATTGCCATTATCATCACCATTGTGTTGGTGGAGATCGCGGATCCCTTGTCCAAGAGTGCCTACCAGGATTTTTTCAGCCAGATTTTTATATACTTGATTTCATTTTTCGTAGTAGCCAATTTCTGGTATGAAATCCACTATACCTTCAGTTTCCATATCATGCGGGCCGGCAAGATGACCATGGTCTGTGACTTTGCCTTTTTGGCCAGTCTGTCGCTGATTCCCGTCATGACAAAGTGGATCATGGGGGATTTATCGGTCTTGAGCGTGGTCTGTTATGGGATCGTCTATTTTTTGGTCCAGATTTTTGAACTGGCAACGGAAATTGTGGGGATGCGGAGCTCACTGCCGCATATCAAGACATTCCGGAAGTTCTGGGGTCGGTTTTCCTGGCTGCGCTTCATCTGGCTCTTCCTGCTCAATTTGGTCTTTATTTTGATATCTTTCGTCCAGCCAAGGTTGGGGATGATTTTGTATCTGGCCTTCCCAATCATCAACTTTGTCATGCCAGATAACCGGAGCCAGCGGGCCCGCAAAGGAGATAAATAATCATGAAGAAAAATGAAATCGTCGAAGTCGAAATCACCGACTTGTCATATGAAGCCATGGGGGTCGGCCATGTTAATGGCGAAACGGTCTTTGTCAACAACGCCCTGCCGGGTGAAGTGGTCAAGGCGCAGATTTTGAAGGACAAGAAGAGCTATGCTTTTGCCAGAATTTCTGAGATCGTCAAGGAAAGCCCGGACCGGGTCAAGGTGCCTCTCCGCCAGTACGTGCAAACCGGCCTGACCAGCCTGGCTCATTTGAAGTACGACAAGCAGCTGGAATTCAAGCAAAAGCAGGTTAAGGAGCTTTTGAGCAAGGCCCACTTGGACCAGATCAAGGTAGCGGAAACTTTGCCAAGTCCCTTGGAAACTGGCTACAGAAACAAGGCCCAGGTACCGGTCAGAATGGTTAAGGGGCAGCTGGAGATTGGCTTTTTCCGCCGGCACTCACATGACCTAGTGCCGCTGGAGGACTTTTTCACCAATGATCCGGAAATTGACCGGGTATTGCTAGCAGTCAGAGATATCTTGCGGGAAAAGCGGATTCCGGCCTATGACGAAGAAAAGCATCAAGGACAGGTAAGATATCTGGAAGTCCGCCGGGGGACGGCTACGGGCGACATGATGGTCGTCCTGGTTTGTCTGGACCGGGACTTCCCAGGCCTGCACGCGGTAGTAGATGAAATTAAGGAAATCGCCGGGGTGAAGTCGATCTTCCTCAACCATAACCCGAAGAGAACCAATGTCATCTTGGGTGAACACGACTACCATTTGTGGGGGAAGAGATACATTGATGACAAGATTGGTGATTTGACTTTTGAAATCTCGCCGCAGTCCTTCTTCCAGATTAATTCTTTGCAGACGCCGCGTTTGTACAAGCTGGCTATTGACCAGGCAGGTCTGACTAAGGACGATTTGATTGTTGATGCCTACTCCGGGATCGGGACGATCGGTCTGTCCGCAGCCAAGTACGTTAAGGAAGTCCGCGGGGTTGAAGTGGTTAAGGCAGCGGTTAAGGACGCCAAGAACAACGCCCGGCTCAACCAGATCCACAATGCCAAGTACTATGCCGGCAAGGCGGAAGAACTGATGCCGAAGTGGGCAGCTGAAGGCTTGAAGACGGATGTGATTTTTGTCGACCCGCCGAGAAAAGGCTTGACCAAGGAATTTATCGATGCCGCGGTTAAGACTGGTCCAAAGAAGGTTGTCTACATCTCCTGCAACCCGGCAACGCTGGTACGGGACATGCAGCTCTTGATGGAGGCTGGTTACACGACTGACCTGGTTTCCCCGGTAGACATGTTCCCGCAGACGCCACATGTGGAATGCGTGACCGTGCTGACGAAAGAATAACTTAGTCGGTCAACCGACGAAAAGATAAGTGACTAAGTTACCGACTAAGATAAAGAAGAGTCCCTTCATGTTTAAGCGTGAGGGGACTTTCTTGTCCAATTATTTGCTCTTTCGTCCAAAATCGGGCAAAATTGGACGAAAAAAGAGCTGGCTGGACGAAAGGAGTAAGACAACTTGGCAAAAAGATGGCTTTACAATCCGCCTGGCAAAGGCCAGTGATGTAGACGATTATTATTTCCAGAACTACTGTCCCTTGGACAGGAAGTGTCCAGACTGACTGGCTGCAAAGAGCATTTTACCAAGGAAGAAGTGACTTCTTTTTTCCTAAAAGCTATCGAAGAAACGGACAGATACTTCTTCTTGATTATAGATCCGAACGGTAAAATTATTGGCGAGAGCGTAATTAATGAAATCGACTGGGACCTGCGTCGGGCTAACTTCCGCATCTCCACCGGCTTGAACTGGACGTCTTCTCTTTTAATCCCCGCGCGGAAAAAGCCTACCTGCGGGCTGGTTTCAAGCGGGAGGGAGTTTTGCGGGATGCAGTTTTCGACAGGGGCCAGTACGCTGACAGTAGATAGTTGATATTTTTATATAAAACTTATTCCATTAAGTCGTTATTTTATAAATAGCAAGCAAGCTTATTATATGGTATACTCAATGTAGTCATGATAGTCATGATAATTATGATAATCATGACGTGATGTACTTATTTTTAAGTAGTTAAAACTCCCTTTAACGTTAAAGTAACGTTAAAGCGATAACTATGATTTGTTGAGGAAAAAATATGACTAAATACCGCGCCGACATTACGGCTCTTAACGCAGAAAAAATTGGCAGCCAGGCTCATGGCTACGTAGAATTCACGACTGAGGCTGACAAGCTTCACATCAAGCTGGAGATGTTCGACACCCCGGCTAACATCCAGCACTGGGAACACTTCCATGGCTTCCCGGACGGCAAGGATGCCCAAGTGCCAACCCTTGCCCAGGACACTAACCAGGACGGCTTTATCGACCTCGTGGAAACCGAACCGGTCTCCGGCACGACTATGGTGCCCCTGGACGCGGCTCCGCACGAAATGTGCATCCCCAACGACAACTACCCAGTTGCCGACGCAAACGGCTACTACAGCTATGAAAAAGATGTCGACTTAGCCAAGCTGGAAGCCAAGTTCAAGGAAGTCTTCAATGACCAGGATCTGGCCCTGGACAAGCGGGTGGTCTACATCCACGGCGTGCCAGCTGACCTGGAATTGCCAGAAAGCGTTGGCGGCAAGATCAACGACCATTACGACCAACACGTCACTCTTCCAATCGCGGCTGGTAAAATCAACCGCGTCGACTAAAACTAAGCCATTCAGAGGATCAAATTCCCCTGGATGGCTTTTTTCGTAAAAAAATTTTTGTAAAAATCCCGATCTTGATAGAAATCAATTGGGAAATCCTGCTTTCCCGGTATATTAAAAGCATCAAAGCAAGGAGGTCAAAAGATCAATGCAAAAATGGTTAATGAAAAATCGCAACCGGCTGACGGCAATTACGGGCATCTTAATCGTCCTGGCCTTTGCCGCAAAATGGTTATTTAAAAGTGAAACAGCAGAGTCCGGCCTGCTCCTGGCCGCCTCCCTCATCGGCGGCTTCCCGATCGCCGCATCCGCTTGGCAGGCCCTGAAAGTCAAAGTCATCAGTATCGACTTGCTGGTGACCCTGGCCATCTTAGGTGCCTTCGTCATCCAGGAATTCGAAGAATCCGCCATCGTGGCCTTCCTCTTCTTGTTTGGGGCTTACCTTGAACAAAGGACCCTGGCCAAGACCCGGTCAGCCATCAAGGAACTGGTGGAGATGGTGCCAGAAACCGCCCTCCGGCAGACGGCAGACGGCGACTTTGAAGAAGTTGACTTAGACGACCTGGACGAAGGGGACATCCTTTTGGTCAAGACCGGCGGCAAGATCCCGGTTGACGGGGAAGTCGTCTCCGGTTCCGGGACGGCCAACGAAGCCAGCATTACCGGTGAATCCATGCCTTTAGGCAAAAAGCCCGGCGACCCGGTCTATGCCGGTACTATTTTGGAAAACGGGACCATCCGGATCAAGGCGGAAAAAGTCGGGGATGAAACGACTTTTGGCAAGATCATCGAACTGGTCGAAGAAGCCCAGGACTCCAAGTCCCAGGCTGAGCGTCTAATTGACCGTTTCTCCAAGTACTACACCCCAGTCGTCCTGCTCCTGGCCATTATTGTTGGCCTCATCAGCCAAGACCTGGAACTGGCTGTAACCATTCTGGTTCTTGGCTGCCCGGGTGCCTTGGTTATCGGGGTTCCGGTCTCCAACGTGGCCGGAATCGGCAATGGTGCCAAGCAGGGAATCCTTTTTAAAGGCAGTGAAGTCATCACCAAGTTCAGCAAGGTCGACACGATCATGTTCGACAAGACCGGGACCTTGACTTACGGCGACCCCCGGGTCAGCCAGGTGAAAAAGTACGGCCAGGGCCAGCTGGCTGAACAGCTTTTGGTCAGCGTGGAAAAAGAATCTGCCCACCCTTTGGCGAAAGCCATCACTGGCTACTATGAAGACCTGGAAGCTAAAGAAGTTGAAGCTTCCCAGGTCCTCCAGGGCGGCGGGATCGTTGCTCAAGTAGCTGGCCAGCAGGTCCTGGTCGGCAACCGCTACTTGCTTGACGAGTACCATGTCCCAGTTACAAAAGAAATGGAAAAGGACATGGAAGAGCTGGCAAGTGCTGGCAATTCCCTGGTTCTGGTGGCTGTAAACGGGCAGCTGGAACTTGCTTTGGGCTTAAAGGACGAGATCCGGGCCGGGGTCAAGGAAGACCTGGCTGCTTTAAAGAAGCTGGGTGTCAAGAACCTGTTCCTCTTGTCCGGTGACAACCAGAAGACGGTTGACCTGGTAGCGGAAGAACTGGGCCTCACTGAGGCATATGGCCAGCTTTTGCCAGAAGACAAGGCCGAATTTGTCAAAAAGCGGCAGGCAGCCGGTGAAATCGTGGCCTTTGTCGGCGACGGGATCAACGACAGTCCGTCACTGGCCCGGGCAGACATCGGGATTGCCATGGGCAGCGGGACTGACGTGGCAATTGAGACTTCAAATGTGGTCCTCATGAACGGCAGCTTTGACCGGATTCCGCGGGCCCTGGCCCTGGCTAAGGCCACCCGGCGGAACATGATTGAGAACATCACCATCGCCCTGGCTGTCGTAGCCGTCCTGCTGGTCAGCGTGTTAGCCAGCTCATGGATGAACATGGCCATCGGGATGTTTGTCCACGAAGGCAGTATCCTGGTTGTAATCTTAAACGCCATGCGCCTTCTGGCCTACCGGTCAAAATTACAAAAATCGCGAAAGTTGATAGAAAACAATTTTTCTCAAGCAACAGGCCCGTATACTAAGGGCATAGAAAGTATCTAATAGAAAAAAGAAAGGACAAGAAATCATGAAAAAAGCAATTTTACAACTTGAAACATTAGCCTGCCCGACCTGCATGCAGAAGATCGCGGGGGCCATCGCCAATGTTGACGGGGTTGAAAAGACCAGCGTCAAGGTCCTCTTCAACGCAAGCAAGGCCAAGGTCAACTTCGACCCGGAAAAAACCAATTTGGACACGATCACTCAAGCCGTGAAGAATATCGGCTATGACGTCTTGAAGGCCAGCGCTAAATAAGAGAAAAAAGCAAAAACAAGAAAAACGACTAATCAAGAAAAAGGAGAAAAATGATGATCAAGGAATTTTTTGACAAGAACGATGAAATGTTAGACTTATATACGCAAGCAATTACCAAGGCCCACGGCGCCCACCACCCGGAAGTCTTTGAAGTCCGCAAGATTTACGAAGACATTCAAAAGAAGGTGAGAGCCGGCCAGGAAGACTTAACTGCCGACTTCAGCAAGCTGCGGTCCTTGACCGCGGATTACACCATTCCGGCTGATGCCTGCGGGGCGATGACTAAGACCTACCAGACCCTGGAAGAATTCGATCACTTGGTCCAGGGCTAATTTTTACCAGCAGAGGAGAGCAAAATGCAGCATATATGTGTCAGCCTGGTTCCCTTATTCGCGGACCTGCCTGAAAAAGATCAGCTTAAGATCAATTCCCTGGCCAGCCACCGGCACTATCAAAAAGGTGAGATGATTTTTCAGCCAGGGGATGAAAAGCTGCAGATCGTGGCCCGGGGAAACATGAAGGTTTACCAGCTGTCCGCCAGCGGCCGCGAGCAGCTGCTCCGGGTTGCCCAGCCGGGTGACTATGAAGGTGAAGCGCAGCTTTTTGGCCTGGAAAACGACAGCTTCTTCGGCCAGGCCATGGAGAATACGGAAATCTGCAGCTTGAGTAAGGCCGACTTCAACCGGGTCCTCATGGAAAATCCCCAGCTCTCCCTCAAACTGCTGGAACTCAGCGCTCAGAAGCTGCTGGCCACCGAAAGACAGACCAAATTCCTGGCCATGGAGCGGGTCGAAGAAAGGCTGGCTAGCTACCTTTTGGACTTGGCTAAGGTGGCTGGCAGCGACCAGGTTCAGCTGTCCATGAAGATGAAAGATATTGCCCTTTACTTGGGAACTACTCCCGAAACCCTCTCCCGCAAATTCAAACTCCTTGAAAAAATGGGCTATCTGAAAAGGACAGGCAAGCAGGTTAAAATCCTCGACGAAGACGGCCTGCTGGACTTGTAGCAAAAAATTTTAATTTTAATAGAGAGCAAATCTCCCTCTAGCAGATCAAATGCTAGAGGGAGATTTTTTGAATTTTAGGCTATAATAAGCAACAGAATAAGAATTTGATGCGTTAAGGGAGAAAAAATGAAGTTTCCGGTAGACCAGCTGACTTGGACCAGAGAACCAGCCAGCTATACTATTTCAGCTGATAAGATTGAGATCGTGACCAAGCCGCACACGGACTTGTGGCAGCGGACTTACTACCATTTCCGCAATGACAATGCCCCGGTTCTGCAAGTGTCCAGTGATGAGAAGTTCTTTTCTTTCATCGTCAAAACTGACTTTGCCAGTCATCATCGCTTTGACCAATGCGGGGTAGTGCTGTACCTCGACAGCGAAAACTGGCTTAAGGGGTCAATTGAATATGAGAATGAAGACTTCCAGCACCTGGGCAGCGTGGTAACCAATCATGGCTATTCCGACTGGGCGACAACCGAGATCCCGGCCACGGTCAAGTCGATGTGGTATCGGCTCAGCCGCCGGGAAGATGACTACTGCATCGAATGTTCAGAAGACGGAGTGACCTACAAGCAGATGCGGATTTGCCACCTGCTGGAAGGCCGCGGGACGGTTCGCTTTGGCATCTACGCCTGCAGCCCGGAAGATTCATCCTTCAAGGCTACTTTCAGCCACTTGGAATTAACTGACTGCCAGTGGCAAAAGCATGATGGCCAGGCTGCTGATCTGGAATAGCGAAAAAATAAAACGAAGCTGATAATGCAAAGGAGAAAAAATGAGCTTAACAGTCAATCTTTATTACCACGGGCAAAACGGCAGTGCCCGCAAGTTTGCGGAAGAAATGGAAGCAAGCGGGGTGGCCCAGGCCATCCGGGAAGAAGACGGCAACCTCCGCTACGAGTACTTCCAGCCGCTCGCTGACCCGGAAACAATCCTCTTGATCGACAGCTGGGAAAGCCAGGAGGCGCTGGACGTCCACCACGCTTCGCCGATGATGGGCCAGCTGGCTGAGCTGCGCGAGAAGTACGACCTGCACATGAGCGTTGAGCGCTATGTTTCAGCAGAAGAAGCAGCTGGCGACGAGCAATTTATCAGAAAATGAAACATACTAATCTAGTGTTGGATGATTACTCGACGGAGTAGTCGTTCAACACTTTTTCTTTCAGCTTCACCATTCAATTGAGAATCTCGTCTAAGTATGTTGGCTGTTAAAGTCCGGTTGAGAAAATTAAATCTGATAGATTAGATGGAGGCAGCTCATCTCCAAGTAAAGCGGAGGTTTATGAGTGACCTTGCTTTCCCTTATATTCTTCAGCCTATTGCTGAAGATCGATTGAAAAAATGCATTCTAATAGTTGAATTCATTTTTTGTGGCTAAGCTAACACTAGCTTGCCCCGCTCGGGTAGAGTTCTGCATGAGATGCGCTCGCTACGCAATAGCCCGTCGGAGATTTTTCTAGCCGGATAATAGGCGCAGAAAAATAGCAGTTCTCCCAGTAGGAAGGGAGAACGCTACTACCTCGTAGAGCCCACACTTTACCTTATAAAGTATAGTAGGTTATACTTTACTTGGGAGTAATCACCGAATTCCAGTTAGAAACTATTTTGTAACTACGTTTTGAGGAGGATAAAATGCTTTCTTACGTCCGGCATTACCCACTAGCGATAGCTAAATTAATGTGTCTGTGCTCTCCTAAAATCTGCTGATTTATTACTGACTAATACAGGAGTTTTTTTATGGGACAGACAATCATATCTGCTATTGGTGTTTATATTTCCACCAGTATAGATTATTTAATTGTTTTGATTATTTTATTTGCACAGCTATCACAGAATAAACAGAAATGGCATATTTATGCGGGGCAATATCTAGGCACGGGCTTACTTGTAGGGGTGAGTTTAGTTGCTGCTTATGTCGTCAATTTCGTGCCTGAAGCATGGATGGTTGGATTGCTTGGTTTAATCCCTATCTATTTAGGGATTCGCTTTGCAATTGTTGGAGAAGGTGAGGAGGAAGAAGAGGAAGAAATTATTGAAAGATTAGAACAAAGTAAGGCAACTCAACTGTTTTGGACAGTTACATTGCTGACAATTGCGTCTGGCGGAGATAATTTAGGTATCTATACACCTTATTTTGCTTCGTTAGATTGGGCACAGACCCTCGTGGCGTTGCTTGTGTTTGCAATCGGCGTAATTATCTTTTGCGAGCTTAGTCGGGTGCTATCCTCTATTCCGTTAATATCCGAGACAATTGAAAAATACGAGCGAATCATTGTGCCCTTAGTATTCATTCCACTTGGACTATACATCATGTATGAAAGTGGCACGATAGAGACTTTTCTAAACTTTATTTTATAGATAAAAAAGCCCCTTAAATGGGCAATGTCATTAAGTTAAGGCATTGACTTTGAACAGGGAACCGCTTTGAGACACTCATCTAAGTTTAGGTGGGTGTCTTTTCTTCTTTTTGGGTATGACAAAAAAACAGAGTTTCCTCTTTAGCTTGGGAAACTCTGTTTTCGCGTTAGGCGCGTTTTTTGCTGATAGCAGCCTTAATGGCTAAAATAACGAAGGTAACAGCGACTGGAACCAGCCAGCCCAGGCCATCCTGGTAAAGGGGTAGGAGGCGGCCGTAAAGGCTAATAACAGCCTTGACCTGCATCCCTGCCGGCAGGGCCTTAAAGAAGTCTCCCAGGGCGCAAAGGAAGGTGACCGCCGTCATAATCTGGTAGTCGACCTGCTTAAAGTCGAAGACCTCGCTGGTCAGTGCCAGCAGGATCAAGGAGATCGCCAGCGGGTAAAGCAGCATCAAGACTGGCAGGGAGAAGGAAATGATGGTGGTCAAGCCCACGTTGGCAATCCCAAAGGCCAGGAGGCTGAAGATAATGGCCCACTTGTTGTAAGACAGGGTCTTCGGGAACATTTCCACGAAGGTCTCGCTACAGGCCGTGATAAGGCCGATGGCCGTCTTAAGGCAGGCCACGAAGATCATCAAGGCAAAAATTACTGCCCCCAGACCTGGGAAGTAGTGGCGGGCAATCTGGGACAGGGCTTCCCCGCCGTTAGCAGCTAAGCCCAAGTCAGTCCGGCTCTGGGCTCCGACCAGGGCAGTAATGGCGTAGATCACCGCCATCAAAAGGCAAGTGAGGACCCCGGTCTTCAAAGTCGCGGAAGCAACTTTTTCCGGCTTGGTAACCCCAAAGGTCCGGATGCTGGAGATGACGATGATGCCAAAAGCCAGGCCTGCCAAAGCGTCCATGGTGTTGTAGCCGGCCAAGACCCCGCTGATTAGTGGGGCGCTGGCGTATTCGCCGACCGGCTTAACTGCATGATAGTTGCCCAAGGGATGCAGCAGCGCCATGATCATGATAAAGAAGAAAAAGAGCAAGAAGGCCGGAGTCAGAAACTTGCCGATCCAGTCCATGATCCGCCCTGGTCTTAAAGAGAAGAAAAGCATGATCGCGAAGAAGATCAGTGAGAAAATAAAGAGGCCGGTGCTTTTTGCCATCCCGCTGGGCAAAAGCGCCGAGATCCCGGTCTCAAAAGGAACCGTGAAGCAGCGGGGAATGGCGAAGAAGGGCCCGATGGTCAAGTACAAAAGGCAGGTAAAGAAGTAGCTGTACTTGTGGCTGACCCGGCCACTGAGGTCTAAAAGCCCTTCTGACCTGGTCATCCCTAATGAGGCGATGGCCAAAAGGGGCAGGCCCACCCCGGTGATCAGGAAGCCCAAGAGGGAGATCCAGAGGTTGGCTCCGCTGGCTTCCCCCAGGTAGGCAGGAAAAATCAGGTTTCCGGCCCCGAAGAAGAGGCCAAAGAGCATGCTGGAAATCGTCAGCGACTCAGCATGCGTCAGCTTTTCTTTCATGTTGATCCTCCATAAACCAAGTTAAAATAACAATACATAGAAATTAAAAACTAGAAAATATAAATTTGAAAACTATTGTGCTAAAGCACACAATAGCTTATATTTTACCATACAACTGACAGAAAGATGAAAACATAGTGAAATGATGCCCCCTTTTGAAAAGTACCAGGCGGTTAAAAAGGCTTATGCGGCCGGGGCTAACAAAGAAAATGCCCAGGCCATGGGCAAGTACATGCGAAATCTTTTTCCCTTCTATGGGCTCAAGACGCCAACGCGGCGGGAATTATCCAAGCCCTTTTTAAAGAGCGTGACTAAGGAAGAAATCGCCTGGGACCTGGTTGACCTCTGCTTTAAAGATGACTACCGGGAAATGCAGTACTTTGCCCTGGACTACTTGAAGAAAGTCCAAAAGCAGCTGACTTTTAAGGACTTACCAAAAATCAAGCAACTGGCTGAGACCAAGTCCTGGTGGGACAGCGTCGACAGCCTGGTCAAACTGGCAGGTCAGATTTTTATCAAAGATGAGGAAAACAAGGAAAAGACGGCAGCCCTCATGCTGGCCTGGGCTCAAGATCCCGACTTCTGGGTTAGGCGGACGGCGATTGAATTCCAGATGGGCTTAAAAGAAGCAACTGACCCGAACCTTTTGGGCAAAATTATCGACCGTAACTTAGGCAGCCAGGAATTTTTTATCAACAAGGCTATCGGCTGGGCTCTAAGGGACTACTCCAAGACCAACCCGGCCTGGGTCAGGGAATACGTGGCTTCCCGCGATCTCTCTGCCTTAAGCCGGCGGGAGGGCAGCAAGTATATCTAGTTGCTGCAGGTAATGATAAGTAAGCAGATAAGAGTGACAAAAAATGTTTGAACTGACCTACTGCCCCCAGTGCGGGCAAAAATTGACTAAAAAGGAATTGCCTCTGGATGGCTTGATCCCTTATTGCGAGCAATGCGGCGACTTCCGCTTTCCATTTTTTTCCGTCGCTGTCAGCATGATCATCATGAATGAAGGAGGCGACCAGGTACTCTTGATCAAGCAGTACGGGAAGGACTCCTATATCCTGGTAGCTGGCTACGTTAACAAAGGGGAGAACGCCGAAGACAGCTGCCGCAGAGAACTAATGGAGGAACTTCATCTAACGGCTAAAAGCCTCCACTTCAACCGCAGCCAGTATTTTGCTCCCTCAAATACCTTGATGCTCAACTACACGGTGACCGTTGACCAGGCTGAAAAGGTTAGTCCAAATGAGGAAATCGACGCCTGGAACTGGCTAAGCATAGACGAAGCCCGCCGGCAGATCCGGCCAAATTCCTTAGCCCGGACTTTTTTGTTGGAATACCTCAATAAATGCAAGCTGGATAGATAACTGAAAACTTATCGCATTAGCGATATATCCTTGATTTATTAAGGCTTACCTAATAAAAGCAATAAGTGCTTTATTATTTCGCGCCAATAGCTTGATTTTATTAATCGAATGCTTTATAGTATTTTTTGCTCTAATAAGGTAGACACTCCCGGCCTAGCCGAGGGTATTTTCTTCAGTTAACGGTATTTTGGCTAGGAAATTTGCATTTTGCTTGGTGAGGTAAAGCTTGGGAAAATACGGCGCTTTTAAAAGGAATTTTGATTTCAGCGGTCTTTCTCTCCCCTGGAAGCTCAGAAAATGCTGGGCTATGTAGAATTGATGAACCAGTGCATGGACCGGGCCTTTAGGGAAAATTCTGGTTACTATATTAGCGATATGGCAGCTTTCAAAGAGACTGATCCTATGTTATATGAGGTATTTTCCCGCCAGGAGCTCAATAGTCTGGTCTTGTGCCCCTTTTACTTTGAAACCGACCTGGTCGGCTTTGTCGGGGTAGATGAACCAAAAGACATGAGTCTGGCCCTCCCGGTCATGCAGATTGCTTCCAGCCACATGTCAGGGCTTTTGCAAAAGTCCTTTTACGTGGAAAAGGGAGCTTCGGCTGACAGCGTGACCAATTTGTGCAGCGTGACCGCCTTCCGTCACCATGTTGCTTATGAATTGGCGGAAATCAAGGCCAATCCCGGCTTGAAGCTGGACCTGGTCCACTTCGACATCAGCAATTTTAAGTTTTTTAATAAAGAACACGGCTTAAAAGCTGGCGATGAGCTCTTAAAGCGCCTGGCCCAGGTGATTAGCCAGGAAGTTGGCAGCCCGTGGCTGGTCCGGTCGGTTGCTGACCACTTTTATGCCTTGATTCCTAATAGCAAGGTGGATCAGGCCATCCGGAACGTTCACGATGTCATTATCGGGGATGAGGCCTTTGGGGCTTCGATCAGAGCCGGGATCTACCCCTTGTCTGCCAGCGACCAGCAGGTCTCCTTTGCCATGGACCGGGCCAGAATCGCGGCCAACAATGCCGTGGGTAACTACCGGAACTACTATTGCCGCTATGAGGAGAAGATGGAGGCGGACCTGACTTTGGCCAACTACTTGCTCAGCCACATCGACGAAGCCGTGGACAAGGGCTGGATCAAGGTCTACTACCAGCCGATCGTGGACACCTTCAGTTCCAAGATCAGCACTTATGAAGCCCTGGCCCGCTGGATTGACCCTAAGTACGGTTTTTTGAACCCGGGAGAATTCATCGAGGTCCTGGAGCGGGGACATTTGATCCACAAGCTGGACCTGCATATTTTGGACCTGGTCTGCCAGGATCTGGAAGAAGCCATGCAAAAAGGTGAGACCTACCCGATGGTTTCGGTCAACTTGTCCCGTTATGACCTGGAGCTGCCCGACCTGCATGAAAGAATCAATAATATTTTGGCCAGTCATGGGGTGAAAAGCTCCCAGATCCGGATCGAAATTACCGAGTCAGCCCTCCTCAGCAACACTGAAGCTGTCATCAAGGAGCACATCAGCCGCTTCCATGAGGATGGCTACCAGGTCTGGCTGGATGACTTCGGCAGCGGCTTTTCGTCTTTGAACAACCTGCAGAACTTCGATTTTGACTTGCTCAAGATTGACATGGCCTTTCTCCGCCACGCCAACGAAAAGACCCCGACCATCTTGATGGACGTGATCGACATGGCCAAGCGGCTGGGGATTGAAACCCTGTCTGAAGGGGTAGAGACTAAGGACGAATACGACTTCCTTCACTCCATCGGCTGCGTTTTGGCCCAGGGCTTCTACTTCTCCCAGCCTTTGCCAAAAGACAAGATTACCGCCAAGCGGAAGGAGCGGGGACTGGAATTTGAAAGTCTGGCTGAGCATGCTTTTTATAAGAAGATCGGCCAGATCAATGTCTTGAACGCCCTCTATCCTTTCAGCGGAAAAAATGACCAGGATCTGGCGGAAACCGTGCCAGTCATGCTCCTTTTGGACAAGGGCGGGGACTTGGAGCCTATTTATTCTAACAAGGCTGCCCAGAACTGGTGCCAGTCCCTGCGTTTAAGGGGGGCTGGATTCGAGTTTGACTGCCGGCGGGAATTTTTGACCCTGGTAAAGCAGCTTGGAGAAACGGCTGACGGTGAAATCATTGAAGAAAATTTCCGGATCAAAGACTATGCCGGCCGCCTGCGCCTGCAGCTGGTGGCAGAGATGCCGGGCCAGCGGGCCTATGTAATCAACACGAATATGGTTTGATTTTTTTAAGGTCTTTTTCTTTTAAACGCTTTTCGCTTATAATTTAACTAGTGTCAATAGTAACCCCTTACTGAAGTAAGGGGCTTGAAGCTCAAGCTTCGGGTCTCTTATCTTTAGCAGGGAAGCTGGAGAAATCCAGCTTTCATTGTCTAGACTAAGCAATCCAATCGGCTTCGGCTGACTGGATTGCTACGTTATCTATGTCATCACACCCAAGGATGATGCCCAAGTCTTTGGCTCTGTGGCAGCTCTGTAAACAGTCATGAGGTTAACGTGACAGTCAACTGCGTTGGCAAGCATGGATAACATTGTCGATGGGCAACAACGCAAATCCGGATTGGGTCTCCTGATTCGGACAAGTGGCAGGAATCACTGTTTCCTGCATTACGGAAAAGGAGAAAAAGCATGAAGCACGAAAATGCCAATCGGGTGTTTCTGCTTAACAAGGACGGCAAGCCGCTAATGCCATGTTGTCCAAGAAAGGCCAGGCTGCTTCTGAAAAGCGGCAAGGCTTTTGTGGTCAAGAAATATCCGTTCACCATTCAGCTGAAATACGGCTCATACGGCTATAAGCAGAAGGTTAGCCTTGGCGTAGACACTGGGCAGAGACACATTGGCTTTGCCATTGTCAGTCAAAACAAGGTGCTGCATCAAAGCGAGGTAGAGCTTCGCCAAGACGTACACAAAAATCTGTACACCCGCAAGATCTACCGCAGAAGCAAAAGAAACCGCAAGACTCGCTATCGCCAAGCCCGCTTTTTAAACAGAGTGCATGGCAAGCGAGACGGCTTATGGCTTCCGCCGTCAATAAAAGGCAAGGTAAGCCATAACATTGCTTGGATCAAACGCTATCTGGCTGTGTTACCAAATCCCGATCTTCACATCGAAGTAGGCAAGTTTGACATGGCCAAAATGGTTAACCCAGAAATTTCGGGCAAGCAGTATCAAGAAGGCTCACTGAAGGACTGGAAGAACTATGAGTATTACGTGCTGGCACGTGACGAGTACACCTGTCAGCTCTGCCATAAACATGGCGAAGGCGTAAAGCTTGTTGTCCACCACATTGTCTACCGCTCACATGGCGGAACGGATCGCATAAGCAATCTGATAACGCTTTGCACGGACTGCCACACGACAAAGAACCACCAGCCAGGTGGCAAGCTCTACAAATGGATGAAAGCCAAGAAGAAAGTGACAAAGCAGCTGAAGGGTGCAACATTCATGAACATTCTGCGCAAGCGGATTATGACTGCCTTCCCAGAAGCAAGCTTTCAGTACGGTTCGCAAACCTACGTAGATCGTAAGAATCTTCTTTTGCCAAAAGGTCACTTTATGGATGCAATCGCAATCAGCGGGATCAAGTCAGTGGGTCAGCTGTCGGATACGGTTACGCTGATCAGCCAGTTCCGCAAGAAGAAGCGGTCGCTTCACGAAGCAACTGCAAGAAAAGGCAGAAAGCAGCCAAATACGTCATCCAAGCGTAATGAGAAGAATATGAATTATGCACGTGGCTTGTGGCTAAATGACTACGTTCGTGTGATAGGAAATCATGCCAAGGGCTATGTAAAAGGCTTCAAGTCGAAGGGATATTACGTTTATCTGACAGACGGCTTAGGCAATTACGTACTAAGCAATGGCAAGAATTACATTAATAGAAAGCAGTGCCGGCTGATCATGCATAACGGCAACTGGCAAAAAGCAGAGCAAAAGCTTTCTCTGTACGAATTTAAGTAAGAAAGAAGGAAGGCAGGCGAGCCCTATTCCTCCACCCATTGAAATAGGTGGAATCCCGGGCTTGCCTGCCGTTGAAAATCATTGAAAAATACTTAAAGGAAAAAGACCATGGATGAACTTGACAAAATGCGCTCCGGTGATTTCTACCAGCTGACGGCACCGGAGGTGGAGCATTACCAGGAAGCGGGAATCATCTGGAACGACGAGTTCAGGCAGGGCAATAACCTGGACCGGCCAGCCCAGCTCCTGCGCTTGAATATGCACCTGAGTGCTTTAGGGGACCAGGCCAGCTTTGGGACCAGCTTCAGCTGCTTGAACGGGCCGAATATCTATATCGGCCATCACTTTCTGGCCGCTGGGGGTTTGACCATCGAAGACGCCGGTGAGGTCCATATCGGCGACAACGTGGTCGTGGAAGCCGGGGCCGTGGTAGCCCAGGATCTGCCCGCCAACGGGGTCTTTGCCGGCATCCCGGCCAGGAAAATCGCTGATCTGGCCAATGATTGCGGATAAGTGTCAACTTATGGTTTGACTTTATCATTATGTTTTAAGTAAAATATCACTATCAGCTTGCACTGAAGTGAAAAGTTGAGGAGTTAACAATGAAAATAGCTTTACAAGTTTTAGCCTGCCTGGTGGCAGTTGAGTTCTTCTATATCATGTATTTGGAAACTTTTGCAACGACTTCCAAGAAGACGGCAGAAGTTTTCCAAATGGACCAGGAAGAATTAAGCCGGCCGTCAGTCAATACGCTGTTTAAGAACCAGGGTATCTACAACGGCCTGCTGGCCGTTTTGACCTTGATCGCGGCCTTTGCCCTGGGCAAGATCGTCCTGCAGCTGGTCTTGGCCTACATGATCCTGGTAGCGGCCTACGGGGCCGTGACCAGCCAGCCGAAGATCCTCTTGATGCAGGGGGGCTTGCCTATCTTGACCTTGATCGTCAGCTTCTTTGCTTAAGGGCGGGATGCAAGATATAACTCTTTTTTCAGAAAAGCCTTGCACTGAATTCTTGTAGGAATATAATATTTTTAATAAAAGGACCAAAATAGTCAGCGCAGCTGTTGAATAGGTGGGAGAAAGAAATGGTTGAATACAAAATCGACAAAACCGACCGGCGCATTTTACAAATGTTGGAAGAGAACGCCCGTATTTCCGTCAAGGATATCGCGGAAGCCAACTTCATGTCTTCTCCGGCCGTAGCCAACCGTATCAGACGGATGGAAGCCAACAACCTCATCAAGCACTACTATGCTGACATTGACTACCCGTCCATGGGCTACGTGGTTAAGGCTTTCATCAATCTGGAAGTCAAGCCGGAAGACAAGAGCGAGTTCTACCCCTTCATCGAAAAGATTCCGAATGTTATCCAGTGCGACTGCGTGACGGGGGACTACTCCATGCTGATTCAGGCTGCCTACCAGCGGCCTGAAGAGCTGGACCACTTAGTCAACGAGCTGCAGAAATTCGGCCGGACCAAGACCGAAATTGCCTTTTCCACCCCGATCGAGCACCGGCCAATCCCGGTCAAGACCGAGAGTGATGACGAAGAAGACAAGAAAGAAGACTGATTTTAAGCCTCTGTCTGCCAAGACGGGGGCTTTTTTTGACCTTTTTGCAAAGAAATAGTTAAGCTCGCCACTTTACCGCTTACAATTATACCAATTTGCGAGAAAAGACTTGACCCGGGCTAAAAAAACGGCTATGATTCCTATTGCAAACGCAAAAATACAAATTAGTCCAATAGCTTAAATTGAACTAGACCAAAGGAGAAGAAATATGTGCGGAATTGTCGGTGTAGTTGGCAAGCCAGCTAGAGAAGTTGTTTTAAACGGTTTGAAGAACTTGGAATACCGCGGCTATGACTCAGCTGGTATCTACCTCAATGACTTACAAGGGCATGAATACTTGACCAAGGCGGTTGGCCGGATTGCCAACCTGGAAGAAAAGCTGACGCCAGAGGAAGAAGGGACGACCGGGATCGGCCACACCCGCTGGGCAACCCACGGCCAGCCAACGGTGGAAAACGCCCACCCACACTACTCAGAAGACGGCCGCTTCTACCTGGTTCACAACGGGGTCATTGAAAACTACCTGGAACTGAAGGAAAAGTACCTGGCAGGCGTTCACTTCAAGTCTGAAACTGATACTGAAGTTATCGTGCAACTGGTAGCCAAGCTGGCCAAGGACGAAAACCTGGATGCTTTTTCAGCCTTCAAGCAGGCTTTGAAGCTTGTTAAGGGTTCATACGCCTTCTTGCTGGTGGACAACACCAAGCCAGACCACATTTACATTGCCAAGAACAAGAGCCCGATGATGCTGGGGTTGGGCGACGGCTTTAATATTATCGCTTCAGACGCGATTTCTGTTTTGGACCAAACCAAGACCTTCATCGCCTTGAACGATGGCGACTGTGCTGACGTAACCAAGGACTCAATCGAAATCCAGGACTACGACGGCAACAAGGTGGAAAGAGAAGCTAAAGTTTTGGACATCGACCCGAACGCTGCTTCCAAGGGCACTTACGAATTCTACATGCTCAAGGAAATCGACGAACAGCCAGCAGTTATGCGCCGCCTGTCAACTGACTACTTAGACAAAGCAGGCAAGCCAGTTGTTGACGAAAAGATCGTCGACGCTGTCAGCCAGGCTGACCGGATCTACATCTTCGCGGCTGGTACTTCCTACCACGCTGGCCTGGTTGGCAAGGAAATTTTTGAGAAGCTCACCGGGATTCCAACTGAAGTTGGCTATGCTTCTGAAGCCGGCTACCACTTCCCAATGATGTCCAAGCACCCATTCTTCATCTTCCTGACCCAGTCCGGTGAAACTGCCGACTCCCGCGTGGTCTTGACTGAAGCCAACAAGCGGGGGATCCCAAGCTTGACCATGACCAACGTTGAAGGGTCAACCTTGTCAAGAGAAGCAACTTACACCATGCTTTTGAACGCTGGTCCGGAAATCGCCGTTGCTTCAACCAAGGCTTATACTGCCCAAGTTGCCCTGCAGGCAATTTTGGCCAAGGCCGTTGGTGAAAAGTTGGGCGACCAGGCGGCCAAGGACTGGAATTTGAAACAAGGCTTGAGCCTGGCCGCTGAAGGTATCCAGGAAATCGTTGACGGCAAGGACAAGATCGAAGAACTGGCTAAGAAGTACCTGGTACCATCTAGAAACGCCTTCTACATCGGCCGGGGGATCGACCATGCCGTTGCCATGGAAGCTGCTTTGAAGCTGAAGGAAGTTTCTTACATCCAAACCGAAGGTTTCGCCGCTGCGGAACTCAAACACGGGACCATTTCCTTGATCGAAGACGGCACACCAGTTATCGCCTTGATCGACGACCCGGTAACGGCTGACCTGACCCGGGGCAACATCCAGGAAGTGGCTTCCCGCGGGGCCAACGTGATCACTATCGTTGGCAAGCAATTTGCTAAGGAAGGCGACAACATCGTCTTGCCGGAAATCGACTACTACCTGTCAGCTTTGCTGTCAGTAGTGCCGACGCAATTGCTGGCTTACTTCGCGTCCAAGAACAAGGGCTTGGACGTTGACAAGCCACGTAACCTGGCTAAGAGCGTTACGGTTGAATAATTTTTGCAGAATATTTAAAACAGGCAGGTGCGGCGGCATCTGCCTGTTTCTGTATCTGAAACTTGCTTTGACTTTTGGCCAAAAATGTATTCTTCTGGTACAATGATAGCGATTTCTTAATGAAGGAGACTGAGCAATGATTGTGACCGACCGGCAGAAGAGAATTCTGCAGATCCTGCTGGAAAATGAAGACGGAATCAGTTTAGCGGAAGTGGAAAAAAGGCTGGAAACCAGCCGGAGGACCCTTTACCGGGAATTTGGCTTGTTGCGCCCGGAACTGGCCAAATCAGACTTGACCTTGACCAATAAGAAGGGCTATCTGCAGCTAACTGGACCGGATGAGTCGATTGCCGACCTGCGCGGCGAACTCAAAGAGAGCCCGGGGCAAGGTGAGATGAAGGCCGAAGACCGGGGAAATGCCCTGGCCGCTCTGCTTCTGTTAAAAGACGAACCGGAAAAAATTATTGCTTTGGCTGATGAGCTGGGAGTCAGCGAAGCGACAGTTCAAGCAGACTTGGCTGCTGTGGCTGAGTCTTTGGCCAAGTACCAGATCGAGCTCAAACGGACCAAGGGCCTGGGGGTCCAGGTCAGCGGCAAGGAAAGCCAGCGGCGCCGGATTCTGAATGGAATCCTGCTCAGTGAAAGCAACGACTATGTCTTTTTCTCTTACCTTAATAAAGAAGATCAGGCCAAGTCGGGAAACTTTTTCATTGACCTGCTCCCGAAAAAAGATCTGCTTAAGTGCTGGCAAGCGGTCAAAGATCTGCTGTCAGTTTTCAATTTTGAGACAGATTATCAGCTGATCGAGCTGATTCTGCTCTTTGCCATTAGCCTGGACCGCCAGCGGCAAGGCAAAAGTGTGGAAAGCATGGCTGCCAAACCGGATTCTTTAAAATACCAAGGCTATGTCTACCAGATTTTTGCCAAGCTAGACGTACCAGAAGTTACCTTGACGCAAAATGAAGTGATCTTTCTCGCTAATCAAATGCAGATGCACGAGGACCAACGGGTGCCTTTTGACAGTGATGACCAGGAAGTCCTCGTCAATCTCCGGGTGGGGCAGTTTATTCAAGACGTTTCTGACCAGGTTCAGTTTGATTTCAGCAAGAATCCGGCCTTTTCCCGCCGCCTGCAAAAGCATATTTCCGCCTTGCTGCAGCACAGCGTCAAGCGCTTGCCAAACGTGCGGATTGAAACCTTGAGTCAGCTGACCATGCACTTCCCCCAGCTTTATGAAGCAATCACGGCTGCCTGGAAGCTGGATTTTTCAGAGGAATTGAATGTAGCTGAATTGCAGCTCTTGCTGCTATATTTTGCCAATGAATATGGCAGCCGGCAGCCCCGCCGCAACTTGTCAGCTTTGGTAATCTGCGACAATGGGCTGGGAACTTCTGCCATTCTGGCGGCTCGCTTGCAAAAAGAGGTTCCAGAGATTAAGCAGGTTAAGACGGCCCGGGCTTCGGGCTTGGCCCAGCTGAAACTGGAAGATTATGACATCATCTTTTCGACTCTGGATTTGCCAGGTTTCCCCCGGGAATACCACTTGGTCAGTCCCTTGCTTTTAGGCGGGGAACTAGACCGGGTCAAGAGTGAGGTGGCCAGTTATGTAGCCAAATACCCGGAAAAAAGCACCGTTCAGCAGCCCTGCCGCTTCAAAAATCCAGCAGCTGTCTTGACCCAGCTGGTAGGAGAAAGCGCCTTTTGCCAGCAGCTTCTGCAACAGATGACCCTGCAGCCGATAGGCAGCCAGGGAATGGATATGAATGCTGTATTGTCGGCGATTGTCACGGCCGTGCCGGATGAGTACGTTAAAGACCGGCTGGAAGTCGCCCAGCGGCTGAAAAAGCGGCTGGACCTGGCTCCCTTGGGTTTGCCAGGCAGTCACTTGGCCCTCTTGCATACGCGGACAAGGGCCGTCAGCAAATGCTTTTTTGCCATTTATGACCTGGCTGAGCCAATTGCCATGACAGCAATGGATCAAAGCAAAATTATGGTTAAAAGGCAGCTCCTGCTTTTAGCGCCGGAAGATTTGCCCGAAGTCAGTGCTAATGTTTTGGGGATGATCAGCAGCTTTTTGGTCATGAGTGACCAGACCCTGCAGCTGTTTGAGTCCGGCAACTGCCAGGAAATCGCGGCTGCTATTGCCCAACAGTACCTGGGCCAGGTAACCCAAAGGCTAAACCAGGCCCGTGGCCAATCTTAATGCAAATATCACAAATAGAAGTCTGACACTGAAACCGATGCCAGACTTCTATTTTCTTTTAATTGAAAGCGGAAACAATTGAAGTTAAGATAAAAATGTAAGTAAAAGTTAAGTAGAGAAAGTTTTATTGGTAATAGTTTTTAGTGTTTAGGAGGAAAAGTAATGTCTGAAACTCAGAGCAAGAGCTCAGCTAAGGCAAAGATCCAGAAATTCGGGACCTTCCTGTCAGGCATGATCATGCCAAACATTGGCGCGATTATTGCCTGGGGCTTCATGACCGCGATCTTCATGTCGCCGAACGGCTGGTTCCCGAACAAGTACATCAATAGCTTTACCAGCTCAATGCTGTACTTCATGATTCCAATCTTGATTGCCTACACGGGCGGCAAGAGCGTCTATGAGGAAAGAGGGGGCGTGGTTGGTGCCATCTCCGTTGTCGGGACCATCGTCTTGGCCTTCCCTTGGGCCAACCCGGTAGCACAGGGTATCGTTTATCCGGCCCTTTACCCATACGCAGCCAACAAGGCTACGGGGATTCCAATGTTCCTAGGGGCCATGATCATGGGGCCGCTCAGTGCCTGGTGCTTGAAGAAGTTTGACCAAGCCTTCCAAAGCAAGGTCAAGGCCGGCTTTGAAATGATCTATAACAACTTCTCCCAGGGGATCATGGGGATGATCTTCGTAGCTATCAGCTACTTCTTGATCGGACCTATTTTGGTTGTATCAACCATTTGGATTGCCAACGGGGTTGACTGGATCATCGCCCACCACCTGCTGCCACTGGCCAACCTGGTTATTGAACCAGCCAAGGTCTTGTTCTTGAACAACGCGATCGGCAACGGTGTCCTGGTTCCTTTAGGTATCCAGCAAGCTGCCAAGGTCGGCAAGTCAGTCCTCTTCTTGATGGAATCAAACCCTGGCCCTGGTTTGGGGATCCTGCTGGCCTGCTCAATTTTTGGCAAGGGTTCAGCCAAGAGCTCTGCTCCGGGTGCAATGATCGTTCACTTCCTTGGTGGGGTGCACGAAATCTACTTCCCATATGTTCTGATGAAGCCAATCCTGATCCTGGCTGCCATGGCCGGCGGGATTACCGGGACCTTCCTCTTTAGCATCCTGGGCGGCGGTTTGACTGCTGCTGCCAGTCCTGGCTCAATTATCGCCATCCTGCTGGTTTCAGCCAAGGATGCCTACTTCGGCAACATTGTCGGTGTGCTTGGTTCAGCAATTGTTTCCTTTGTCGTTGCTGCTGTTATCTATAAGATGGACAAGAGTGATTATGGCGACCTGGCTGCCGCTCAAGGGCAAATGGCAGCTATGAAGGCAGAATCCAAGGGCTTGACTGAAGAAGAAGCCGGAGCTTCAGCTGTTGAAACGGTCGAAAGCTACAAGGATGTGCAAAGAATTATCTTTGCTTGTGATGCCGGCATGGGCTCATCCGCTATGGGGGCATCGCTTCTGAGAGATAAGGTCAGGAAGGCGGGCTTGAACCTGCCAGTTACTAACACTGCTGTCCGCAACTTGAAGGATGAACCGGGCCTGCTGGTCATCACCCAGGAAGAACTGGCTGAACGGGCTAAGGAAAAGACGCCAAACGCTTTGCACGTGGCTGTCGGCAACTTCCTCAGCACGCCAAAATATGACCAGGTCGTTGCCCGTTTGAAGGCAGCTGGTGAAACCCTGCCAGAAGCAGACCAGGTCAAGAAGAGTGAAAAGACAGCTGCTAAGGCAAACAGTCTGGCTTCGATCGATTTCAGCAAGGTTAAGGAAGTCAACTTTATCCGTCACGACCAACATCTAGGTACGGTGACGATGGCGTCAAGCCTGTTCAAGGACCAGATGAAGAAGGCCGGCAAGACAACCCCTGTTAAGGCCGTCAGAATCAATGAACTGGACAATGATCCAAGCCACCTGGTCATCGTTACGCCAATGGCTGGCAAGAACCTGGCTATCCGCTATGACCAGATCCAAGTTATCACCGTTGCTGACTTGCTCAAGGCCGGCGAAGTCAGCGGCCTGGTTGACAAACTGAAGTAAGGAGAGCAGAAGCATGAAACTGGAAAAAGATATGATCAAGTTGAACCAGAATGTTGCCACCCGTGAGGAAGCTATCCGCATGGCCGGGCAGCTCCTGGTAGACCACGGCTGCGTCGAGCCGGAATACATTGACGCCATGCTTGCCCGGAACGCGGATGTGTCAACTTATATGGGGAACTTTATCGCTATTCCGCACGGCACTGATGAAGGGAAGAAATACATTAAGAAGACCGGGATTTCAGTTGTCCAAATCCCAATGGGGGTCGACTTCAGCGACCCAGATAATGACCAGGAGCAATTAGTCACGGTTGTCTTCGGGATCGCAGGCCTGGGCAATGAGCACTTGCAGCTCTTGTCCCAGATTGCCCTGTTCTGCAGCGACGTTGCCAACGTAGCAAAATTAGCCGACGCGCAAACGCCAGAAGAAATTATCGGTTTGTTAGACAAAGTAGGAGAAAATTAAAAATGAGAGCAGTACACTTTGGTGCAGGTAACATTGGCCGCGGCTTCATTGGTGAAACTTTGGCAGCCAACGGTTTTGGAATTGATTTTGTCGACGTTAATGAAACGATCATTGATGCCTTGGTTGAGCGGGGTGAATACGATATTCAACTGGCCGCCCCGGGGAAAAAGAAGATTCACATTAGCAACGTGACCGGGATCAACAACGCCAAGAACCCTGAAAAGGTAGTCGAAGCCATCAAGACAACCAACATGGTTACCACGGCAATTGGCCCCAAGGTATTGAAGATCATTGCTCCTCTGATCGCCCAAGCCTTAAGCGCGAGAGTCAAGGAAAATCACGAACCTTTGGATGTCATTGCCTGTGAAAACATGATCGGCGGTTCCCAGTTCTTGAAGGAAGAAGTCTACAAGCACTTGACTGACGAAGACAAGGCCGAAGTTGACAAGTACGTTGGCTTCCCGAACGCCGCTGTTGACCGGATCGTGCCAATTCAGCACAATGAAGACCCACTCTTTGTTTCAGTTGAAGACTTCAAGGAATGGGTTATCGACGAAAGCCAGATGAAGAACCCGAAGATCCGCTTGGAAGGCGTTCACTACGCTCCAGACCTTGAACCATACATCGAAAGAAAGCTGTTCTCAGTCAATACTGGTCACGCCACTGTTGCTTACACCGGCAAGGCTCTGGGCTATGAAACGATTAGGGAAGCCGTTAAGGATGACCGGGTCGTTGACCAGGTAACCCGCGTTTTGGCTGAAACCCGTTCCCTCCTTTTGGCCAAGTGGGACTTTAGCAAGGAAGAACTTGAAGAATACCATGCTCAAGTCATCAACCGCTTCAAGAACCCATACATCTCTGACGATATCGCCCGGGTTGGCCGGACACCAATTCGTAAGCTGGGCTATGATGAACGTTTCATCCGGCCAATCAGAGAACTGAAGGCCCGGGGTCTTGACTACACGGCCTTGCTTGAAACGGTCGGCAAGATTTACCACTTTGACGAGCCAGCAGACGCTGAAAGCCAAAAGCTGCAACAGATGCTCAAGGATGAACCGCTGAAGGAAGTCGTTTTGGAAACGACTGGCCTCAAGGATGACCCTGACCTGGTTGAAGAAATCATCGCTTCAATCAAGGCGGCTGATTAAGTAAAACAATTTTGCAATAAATTCCAAATCAAAAACTAAAACAACACGAAGCAAAAGCAAGAAGAAAAAGCATGTTTGAAAAAACATGCTTTTTTGCTTCTTATTGAAATATAAATCCGTGGCATTAGCCCGAATTACGCAGGCCGGAAGCGACCCCGTTGATGGTGATGTGGATGATCGATTCGTAGATGCCGCTGAGCTTTTCTTGCCGGCCCCGCTTGATCATTTCCAGCTGGACGTAGTTCAAGACGTTGAAGTAAGGCAGGCGGTAGTCCAAGCTGCTTTCCAAAGACGGGTTGTCTTCCAAAAGCTTGCTGTGGCCTTCGATCTGCAGGATGACTTCCTTGGTCAGTTCCCATTCCTTCTTGATGATGTCAAAGACTGACCGGGTAGCTTCGTCTTCACAAAGACCAGCGTACTTTTCCGCGATTTCCATGTTGGACTTGGACAAAACCATGTCGACGTTGGACAGCAGGGAGTGGAAGAATGGCCAGCCCTGGTACATTTCCTGCAGTTCCTTCAAGTTATTCGGATCAGCATCAATGAAGTGCTTGAAGGCTGAACCAACCCCGTACCAGCCTGGGAACATGACCCGGCTTTGTGACCAGGAGAAGACCCAAGGAATGGCCCGCAAGCCGGACAGTTCAGTAATCTTCTTTCTGGCTGCCGGCCGGGAGCCGATGTTCAAGCTAGAAACTTCCTTAATCGGCGTAGCCTGGAAGAAGTAGTCATGGAAGTGCGGGTTGTCAAAAACAAGTTCCCGGTAAACTCGGTTGCTGTCTTCCACAATGCCGTCCATTGAAGCCGTAAAGTCCTGGATGTGGTCCTGGCTGACATTTTGCTTGGAGACCATCCGGTCAACCGCGGCGGAAACCAGCATTTCCAAGTTGTAGTAGGCAGCGTCCTTGTTACCGTACTTGTTCTGGATGATTTCCCCTTGTTCAGTGGTCCGGATCCGGTCCTTGATGGAGCCGAATGGCTGGGAAGTGATAGCTTCGTATGATGGGCCGCCGCCCCGGCCAACCGTGCCGCCCCGGCCGTGCATGAAGGTGATCTTGATGCCCTGTTCCTCGCCGATGGCTGTCAGTTCCTTTTGGGCCTTGTACAGGCTCCAGCAGGAGGCCAGGTAGCCACCGTCCTTGTTGGAGTCGGAGTAGCCCAGCATGATTTCCTGGTAGTTGCCCTTAGAAGCAACCCAGCGCTTGACGATGTCGAAGCTGAGGTAGCGCTTCATGATTTCCCGGGAGTTCTGCAGGTCTTCCACCGTTTCAAACAAAGGCACCACTTGCACCCGGGCCTTTTCGGAATCGAGCAGGCCGTATTCCTTCAGCATGATGGCTTGTTCCAGCATGTCAGAGATGCTTTCGGTGTGGGAAATGATGTGCTGCTTGATCACATTCTCGCCCAAGGTGTCCTTAAGCAGGCGGGCAGTGTGGTAGATCTTCAGTTCCTTTTGCAAAAGCTCTGACTTCGGTGAGTTGGATGAGTGCAGGCTGCGGGGATCATTGTTTAATTCACTGAGCAGGATCTGGATCTTTTCTTCTTCGTCCAAATCGCTGTAGTTGTCACAAATCCGGGCACTCTTTAAGAGCTCTGCCACGCAGGCTTCGTTGACGCTGGAGTCTTGCCGCATGTCGATCGTAGCCAGGTGGAAGCCAAAGACATCAATAGCTTCTAGGAGGTCGTCAAAGTGGCCGCCGGTAACTGCCCGGTCATGGTTTTGGATTAATGACCGCTTGATGGCTTCCAGGTCTTCCTTGAACTCGTAAGCATCCTTGTAGACCGGAGCCTTGAGGGCAGCTTCTTTCTTAACGACGGCTTCCTTGGAGAAGACGTCCAAAAGCTCCATTTCCGTGTGGGCCAGGCGGCTTTCCAGGTAGTAGAAGGCCCGGCGGTAAGGTTCGTTTTCTCGGAATGGGGAGTTGTCGGCTGACAATTGGCCAGTTCGGTAACTTCCGGCGTTGGCTGCACGTAAGAAGTTGAAACAGACACTGTCCGGTAAAGGTCGTTGAGAGCCTTGATGTAGTATTCAAAAATGACTTCACTTTGAATCGTCGCGCTCAAGCGGAGGGTTTCAGCCGTAACGTAAGGGTTGCCGTCCCGGTCCCCGCCGATCCACATGCCCATGGTGATCGGCGTTGCCCCGTCAACGTTGAGGCCCTTTTCCCGGGCAAGTTCCTTGTAGCGGGCAGTCAGCTTAGTGATGGCCGGAATCAGGGAGTCAGGGTAGTAGACCATGACGTTCTTGATTTCATTGGAGACCTTCAGTTTCTTTTCCCGGATGATGTCCGTCTGCATGATGATTTCAATGTAGCGGCGGAGCTGGTTGGTCCACTCTTTCCGGTTGATGGTGCCGGTCTTGAAGTCCCGGTAGCGGCGGAGCTGGTCGTGGATCTTGTTAGTCAATTCCAGAATGGTCTTGCGCTGCACCTGGGTTGGGTGGGCGGTCAGAACTGGCACGACATTGACATGACTCAGAATTTCAGCGGCATTGTCCTTTTCCGCTACCAGGTCAACCGTTGATTCCAGCTTGCCCAGGTAATCCTTGTCCGTGTTGTTGAGCAGGTTGACTTCGCTGGCCAGGTCAACGTCTTCAGTAATGTTGATCAAAAGTGGCAGGGTCGCGAAGTAGCGGGCGACAATGATCATCTCTTGATTGCTTAAGCAGGCAATCTGACTTTCCAGCTGGCTGTGGTCGCCGCTGGCAGCAATTTTAACCAGGCCCTTGATCTTGGCGAATTCTTCGTCGCCAACCAAATGGCGGGTGCTTTCGTCAAGCAAATCGGTCAAAATCTTGACCTCTTCAGCAATAACCGCGTGGTTACTGTTGTTCTCTAATTTCTTAGCAGTCACGCTTAACTTCCTCTTTCTTTTAAAATAAACTTTGTTTGCTAATGCTTTTTCTCTATCATACGCCTTTTTTGCCCAAAATTGAATTAGCTTGGGCTTGCTTTCAGCAACTTTTTCTAAAAAACGAACAATCGTCTTGACAAAAAATGTCCTTTTTGCTTAATGGGGAACTATACAAGCTGCTTGAGCCAGCTGGCCAGCATAATAATCACGGGCACGCTGACCACAGACATTAAAGTCGACAGGCACAGACAAGCCAATTTTTTCTTAAATAAGGAAGAAGTTGAAAAAAGGGAGGAGAAAATGGTTGAAAAGCATGGAGGCAAAAGGCCAAACCTGTTATACTGATTTAGTCATAATTGCAGTAGAAAATTTAAGAAACAGAGGAAAATCTATTGATCACAGTAACAGATTTAAGTTTGCAAATCGGCAGTCGCACCCTTTACAGCGACGTCAACCTTAAGTTCACGCCGGGCAACTGCTACGGCATCATTGGAGCCAACGGGGCCGGCAAGTCGACTTTCTTAAAGCTGCTGGAAGGAAAAATGGAACCAACCACGGGCTCAATCAGCATGGGCCCTAACGAAAGAATGTCCAGCCTGAATCAGGACCACTTTGCCTTTGAAGATTTTTCCGTTATGGAAACTGTGATTCAAGGCCACCAAAAGCTCTACCAGGTCATGAAGGAGCGTGACGCCCTTTACGCCAAGGCCGACTTTAGTGAAGAAGACGGGGTCAAGGCGGCTGAACTGGAAACGGAATTTGCGGAACTGGACGGCTGGAACGCGGAAGCTGATGCTGCCCAGCTTCTCCAGTCCATGAGCATTCCGGAAGACATGCACCAAAAGCAGATGAGCGAGCTGGCGGAAAGCGACAAGGTTAAGGTCCTTTTGGCCCAGGCCCTTTTTGGCAACCCGGACATCCTTCTTTTGGACGAACCGACCAACGGTCTGGACGTGCACACCACGGCCTGGCTGGAAAACTTCCTGGCTGACTACGAAAACATCGTCCTGGTCGTTTCCCACGACCGTCACTTCCTGAACCAGGTCTGCACCCAGATGTGTGACGTTGACCGCGGGCAGATCAAGCTCTACGTCGGCAACTACGACTTCTGGTACGAATCAAGTAAGCTGGCTACGGAACTGGCCCGCCAGCAAAATGCCAAGAAGGAAGAACAGATCAAGCAGCTGCAGGAATTCATCGCCCGTTTCTCAGCCAACGCTTCCAAGTCCAAGCAGGCTACTTCTAGAAAGAAGCAGCTGGACAAGATCAGCTTGGACGACATCAAGCCATCCAGCCGCAAGTACCCGTACATCAAGTTTGAGGTGAACCGGGACCTAGGAAACGACTTGCTGAGAGTGGACAATGTGTCCTACAAGTCCGGCGACGAGCAGCTTTTGGACAATGTTTCCTTTATCGTCCGGCCAGGTGACAAGGTTGCCTTCTTGTCCAGAAACACCCGGGCAACCACGGCCTTGATGGAAATCATCGCCGGCCGCCTGGAACCAGACTCCGGGACTGTTACCTGGGGGCAGACGACTTCCTTTAACTACATGTCCAGAGACCTTAACGCCAACTTCGACAATGACGAATTGACGATTTTGGATTGGCTGCGCCAATACGCTGACAAGGAACACGACGACAACACCTTCCTGCGGGGCTTCTTGGGCAGAATGCTCTTCAGCGGCGACGAGATCAACAAGCAGATCAAGGTCCTGTCCGGGGGTGAAAAGGTCCGCTGCCAGCTGTCCAGAATGATGCTGGAAGCAGCCAACGTGCTGGTCATGGACGATCCAACCAACCACTTGGACCTGGAATCCATCACCGCCTTGAACGAAGCCATGGAAAACTACCCTGGCTCAATTCTCTTTACCTCCCACGACCACGAGTTCATCCAGACCATTGCCAACCACATTATTGAAGTTGGTCCAAAGGGTGTGGTGGCCCGGGCCGACATCAGCTACGACGACTTCCTGGTCCACCCGACTGTTCAGGAACAAGTTGCAAAGATTTACTAAAAGCAGAAAAAGCCAAAGAAAAAGCTTATCCGTCCTGGATAAGCTTTTTTGCATCTGCCTTATGCTTCATTGTCAAGTACTGACCGGTGACCTTTTAAGGCAAAGACATAAACCAAAAGAGAAATGAAGGCCGCGAATGAGACGTAGTAGAAGAAGAGACTTTCATGGCCGATTGACCGCATGTATAAGGCGACGTATTCGGCCGGTATGTGGAAGACAATTACTACGGGGATGTCTTTGTGATCTGTGTCTTGCCGGATGACTTGTCCATGAAACGAAAAAATAAAATGGTGAAGCTCGAGAATGAGTTTCACCATTTTTGGTATGTGTAATTTTTGGCCACTATTCATGAAAATCGATGGCAAAGCGGGCCAGAAGGATCAGCAAGAGTTGCAAGAGGTTCAGCCAGAGAAAGCCAGAGCCAAAAGCAACAGGGGCGACCATTTCGCCGGCTGTTAAAAGCAGGAGGGCGGCCAGGAAGAAGAAGATTCCCCGGTCGTCCAGCTTGTTTATCCGCAGGCTGAGCCAGGCTTCGCAGATAAGCATGACGATGAAGACCAGGCCGGCGACAATTGAAGGGATGAAAGAGGACCAGCCCATTAGCCTGGCGGAGTTGCAGACGTCAAGCAAGCTGGCCAGGCCGGCCCAAAGAAGAAAGAGGCTGAGCAGAAAGCTGACAGCTTGCAAAATTTTGGTAATGACTTTCAAAAGAACACCTCGATTCTCAAAGAATATTTTTCCTTCAGTATAATGCGAAGAATTTTTTTGAGCAAACGCATAGATTTTGTTAAAATTTGTTATTTTCACTTAAGGACATCTTTGTTTTTGTGAAAAATAGGTAAAATCGGCCCAAACACAGACAAAACAGTGCTTTCTCTTTAGGATAGTCAAGAATAATCTTCAAGCAAAAAGCCCCAAGAATGAATCTTGGAGCTTTTTTGCGCTTAAGCTAGGCAATGTTTTTCAAAATATTAGTCCGGTAAAGAAGCAGGTTGATCACGACAATCCCGCTGGTTATCAGGAAGACGGCGCTGTAGCCGAAGTGGGCGGAAACCGTTGAACCTAGCAGAGGGCCAAAAATATTGCCGACGTACATGGCACTTTGGTTCCAGCTGAAGACCCGGCTGGTCAATTGTTTCGGGCTGTGCTTGGTCAACATGGTCTGCACCTGCGGGAAGAGGCAGGCATCAGTAAAACCGATCAAGAAACGGCAGATTCCAAGTTCGGCGGTATTGCGGACAAAAGCTGTCAAGAAGAAGAGAATGATCGAGCCAATCAAGCCAGCTAAGATGATCTTGTGGGTTCCGATCCGGTCACCTAATCCCCCGAAGTAAGAGGCTGCGGCCACCGTAGCGATTCCTGGCAAAGCCGCAATTACCCCGCTGGCAAAGACAACCTGTCCAGAATTGTGCATCAAGCTTCTGACGTACAAGGAAACGATTGGATTGATGGAGTTATTGGCTGCTTGAATGATCAAAGTAGTTAGCAGCAGGCCGATAATCAGTTGCCCGCTCTTAAACTCCTTAACTGTCTCCTTAAAGTTGCCCCGCTGTCCATTCTTGACCGGCACGAAGTCATCTTCATGGATAAAAAAGACTGACAAGACAAAGCAGATAAAAAGCAGGGTCCCGGTGATAAAGAAGGTTACTCGGTAACTAAAAGCTTGGGAGAGTGCTCCGCCGGCAAATGGCCCTAGCAATTGTCCCCCGGTCGTGGCTGAGCTCATGATCCCTAAGGCCTTGCCCGCCTTGTTTTTTGGCGTTTCTGCCGCGATTAGAGCGTTGGAATTGGAGATAAAGCCAGCAAAAACGCCCTGCATCCCTCTCAAGAACAGCAGCTGCCAGACATTCTGGGCCAGGCCCATGCAGGTAAAGACAACCGCCATCCCCAAAGAAGCCCGCAGAATCATCGGCTTGCGCCCCTTCTTGTCGGCCAGCTTGCCCCAAATCGGGGAAACCAGGGCTGCCACGACGTAAACCGCTGAAAAGACGATCCCGGACCAAAAGCTCAGCTGCTGGTGGCTGAACTTGCCCAGGGTGTCAATGTACAGGGACAAAAACGGCGTGACTTCTGAAAAGGCAATCCCCGCCAAAAAGACGCTGACCGTTGAGACTTGCAGATTTCTTTTCCATACCGGTTTCTTTTGCACTCTAAGACCTTCTTTACAATCACTAATAAATACTTTACATATCTTTTACCTTACTCTTGCAGGAAAAATAGTCAAGGAAAAAAGGCCCTCTAATAGGAAGAGAGCCTTTTCAAAAAAGAAAATCTTAAATTTTAGTTGTCGTTGTCAGCGATCCCGAAGATCCGCAAAAATTGCAGGAAGAGGTTGATGAAGTCCAGGTACAGCATCAAAGCCCCGTTAACGGCCAGGCCAAGTTCTGGCAGCTGGTCGCCGTAACTGGCGTAGATGGACTTCATCTTCTGGGCATCCCAGGCAGTCAAGATCGTGAAAATGATGACCCCGATGATGGAGAAGATGAAGCTGGCTGGCGTGCTCTTCAAGAACATGTTGACCAGGCTGGCCACGATCAAGCCCCAGATGGCGGCTGAAGCGTAAGCCCCGATGGTGTCCAGGTTCTTCTTAGTCACGCTGCCGTAAGCCGCCATCCCGATGAAGACGGCTGAAGCGGATATGAAGGCTCCGCCGATTTGGGCACCCGTGTAGGCAAAAGCCAAAAGGGAGAATTCTAGCCCGTAGATAACCGCGATAGCCATCAACATGAAGAAGGCCGTTGTCGGCTTGCGAGTAGCCTTAAAGCTGATGCCCACGCTCAAAATCAGCGGCAATAGCAGCAAGACCCAGAGGAAGACCCGGTTGGTGAGTAGCGGCAGCAGGCTGCCAGAGAAGACCGTCAAGGTCAAGTAGGCAGTCAAGGCTGAGACCAGAACCGCCAGGCCCATGATGGAATACATTTTCGTTAAAAAGCCATTGAGCGCTGAGTCGTCAACGATGTGGCGGCGCTCTTGTTCAGGCGAAACGTTAAACATAATTTCTTTTGCTCTTTCTAAAAAACTAAAAAAACTGTGGACAGAATTTATTCCCAGATTGCCGTTTTATTCCGGTAATCAACGTGATATCCAGGGTTTAGATATAACAATAACATAGCCTCTAAAAAAAGCAAGCCGGACGGTTCTTCCGCTAAAAAAAACTAAAGAAAAAATCAAGAAAGTCCGGCTTGCAGGAAAAATATCGGAGTCAATAGATTGAAGAAAGCGGATAAAAGGTTCAAAATTAATAGCTAGAGGAGGTCAAAATATGTCAAAAGAATATGCTGATCGGCCAATCGGCGTTTTTGATTCCGGCCAGGGGGGCCTCACGGTCCTCAGCCGCCTGGTTGATCTGATGCCAAACGAAGACTATGTCTTCTATGGCGACTCAGCCAATGCTCCTTACGGGGTAAAGAGCAAGGAAGAAGTCTACCAGCTGGCCAAGCGGGTAGTTGATGAACTGATTGACAAACACCAGGTCAAGGCCGTCATGATTGCTTGCAACACGGCAACCAGCGCGGCGGCTGACCGCCTGCGCCGGGAATACTCCCTGCCGATCATCGGGATCGAACCGGCTGTCAAGCCGGCAGCTGAAGAAAATCCCGGCCGGCAGGTTGTTGCCATGGCCACTCCCTTGACCCTGGAGCAGGATAAGTTCAACCAGCTGGTTGCCGAATGTGCTGAGCCTGGTCAGGTGGTCAAAGTGCCAGCCCCGAAACTGGTCGAATTGATCGAAAAAGGGCAAACTGACAGCCCGGCCATTTACCAGTACCTGGAAGAATTGCTGGCCCCATATGTCGGCAAGGCGGCAGGAGTGGTCCTGGGCTGCACCCACTTTCCTTTTGCCAAGCAGGCCATCCAGGAGATCTTAGGCCCCCAGGCCAAGGTCTATGACGGAGCCATCGGGGCCGCTGCTGAAGTCAAGCGGCAACTGGCCAGCCGGGATGAACTGAATGCCAGCAGCCAGCCTGGCCAGATCCTGTTTGAAAACAGTGCCCCAGCCGGCGCCGATTTGAGCAAGCGCCTCTATGCCCTTTACCGGCAAAAGCAGTAGCTGGCAAAAGGCGTTTTTTCAGCTAGAATAATAGTAAGAAAGCAAACAATTAGCTTTAGATTATTAGAGGAGGATTTATGCAAAAGCCAGCAGAATGCACGACCATTTTAGTCGGCAAGGACGCCACCATTGATGGCTCCACGATGATTGCCCGCAGTGAAGACGGCGGCAGCACCATTATCCCTGAAGCCTTTATCGCGGTTAACCCGAAAGATCAGCCAAAGCACTACAAGGCAGTGATCAGCGGCCAGGAAATCGATGATGAAGACCTGCTGCCAAACCCGCTGCGCTACACCAGCGCTCCAGACGCTTCCGGCAAGAACGGGATCTGGGCCGCTGCCGGGATCAACGACGCTACGGTAGCCATGACGGCCACGGAAACCATCACCACCAACAGCCGGATCCAAGGGATCGACCCCTTAGTTGAAGAAGGGGGCCTGGGCGAAGAAGACTTTGTCACTTTGACTTTGCCATACATCCATTCGGCCAGAGAAGGGGTCAAGCGCCTGGGCTACCTGGTGGAAAAGTACGGGACCTACGAAATGAACGGGTCAGCCTTTGCCGACCATGACGAAGTCTGGTACATCGAAACCATCGGCGGCCACCACTGGGCTGCCCGCCGGATTCCGGACGATGCCTATGTGGCAGCGCCAAACCGCTTGAACATCGATTTCTTTGACTTTAACGACGAAGAAAACTTCATGTGCTCAAGTGACTTGCTGGACATCATCAACGAATACCACTTGAACCCGGACTACCAAGGCTACAACCTCCGTCACATCTTTGGTTCATCCACCATCAAGGATGCTCACTACAACAACCCGCGGGCCTGGTACATCCACCGCTACTTCGACCCTGAATGGGAAGGCGAGCCAGGGGACCAGGACCAGCCTTTCATCACTTACGCCAAGAAGAAGATCAGCCCGGAAGACATCAAGTTTCTGGAAAGCTCCCACTACCAGGACACCAAGTACGATGTCTACAGCACGACCAACACTGAAGCGGAAAAGAAGCTCTTCCGCCCAATCGGGATCAACCGGAACTTCGAAACCCACATCCTACAAATCAGAAATGACGTTGAAGAAGGTATCGCCGGCGTGCAGTGGCTAGCCTTTGGCCCGAACACTTTTAACTGCTTCGTGCCTTTCTACACCAACGTTACGACTACTCCGGCCAGCTTCCAGACCGGTCCGGACTTTGACTTGACCAAGATCTTCTGGCTCAACAAGCTGAACGCCCAGCTCGGCGACACCAACTACAAGGTTTACAGCGCTTTGGAGCAGGCTTTTGAAGAAAAGACCATGGCTAAATTGCGCCAGATCGAAAACGAAACTGACCGGGCTGTTAAGGGCTTGACTGGCCGCGACTTGCAAGAGAAGCTGGAAGAAGCCAACCAGAAGATGGCTGACTTGACTTACAAGCAGACCGTAGCCTTGACCGGGGAAATGGTCAAGGACGGCCACAGCTTGATGAAGCTGAAGTACGACCTGCTGGATTAATTGGAGATTATTGATGAAAAAAGCCGCTGAAATTCAAATGCTGAAGGACTTTTCAAATGCCAACGCCACTTCCGGCTTTGAAAATGAATTCGTTGACCTTTTTACCAAGACGGTCAAGGACTACGCCGACCTTGAAGTCGACGGGATGCTGAACGTCTACGCTTCCAAGAAGCAGAACACTGGCAAGCGGCCGGTGATCCAGCTGGACGCCCACTCAGACGCCGTGGGCTTCTTGACCCAGGCTATCCGGCCAAACGGCTTGATCAAGTTCGTGACCCTGGGCGGCTGGAACAATGTGGTTCTGCCGGCCCTCAAGGTCAAGGTCAGAAACCGGGACGGGGAATACATCCCCGGCGTCGTGGCCTTAAAGCCGCCCCACTTCATGTCGGAAGCTGAAAGAAAGTCTGTCCCGCAGGTCGCTGATTTGTCTATTGACGTCGGCTCCTCCAGCCGGGAAGAAACGATCAATGACTACAAGATCGACACTGGCTGCCCGATTTTCGTTGACGTGGACTGTGAATACAATGAAAAGACTGGCCTCTTCTTCGGCAAGGACTTTGACGATCGCTTCGGCGCTGCTGCCATGGCTGACATCCTGGAAAACTTGAAGGATGAAGAAGTCAACTTTGACCTGGTTGCCGCCTTGTCCAGCCAGGAAGAAGTCGGCCTGCGGGGGGCCTATGTCACGGCCCGCAAGATCAAGCCGGACCTCTGCCTGGTTCTGGAAAGCTGCCCGGCCGATGATACTTTTGAACCGGACTGGCTGTCTCAGACTGGCCTTAAGCGGGGACCAATGTTGCGGGACATGGACGTCACCTTCCTGCCAAACCCCAAGTTCCAGCAATACGCCTGCGACTTGGCTGATAAAAACGGGATTCCTTACACCCGGTCAGTCAGAACTGGTGGCGGGCAAGACGGGGCGGCCATCTACTACGAAAACGGGGCCCCGACCATCGTGATCGGGATTCCGGTCCGCTATGAGCACTCCCCATACTGCTTCAGCAGCTACAAGGACTACAAGGCTGCTGTTGATCTGGCCTTGGCGATTATTAGAGATATCGATAAGGAAAAGCTGGAATCCTTTAAAAGCTTTAATTAATTAAGGGAACTTTTTACCTTGTTAACGCTTTAAGGATCTGCTAGACTAAATTAAGTCAAATTGAATAAAAGCCACTAGGGGAGCGAAAGCTGAGATGACGAAAGTCGACCCTTTGAACCTGACCAAGGTAATTCTTGCGCAAGGGAAGTGTTTCTTAAACATGATTTCAAACTCCTAGCCGGCAATTGTTGGATAGGAGTTTTTTTAATGCTTAGAAGAGAGAGCAAGTGGAATGTGAAGGCTATTATCTTGATGGCCTTGATTGGGATTATTATGGGGGTTATCTACACTTACGTCGTCAACCCCATCTACAATTCAGTTGAATTAGCCTTGAACCTTGTCGGCCTGGGGCCCTTAGCCGGGCAGATCTGCGCCGGTCTTTGGTACATGGCTGCGCCTTTGGCCATGTACTTCGTGCCAACCTTTGGCTCCGGGATTGTCGGGGAAACCCTGGCTGCTACGGTTGAAATGGCCTTCGGTGGCCAGTGGGGGGCAATGACCATCCTGCAAGGGCTGGTGCAGGGGGCCTGCAACGAAATCGGCTTCTTCCCGAAGAAGAAAAACTATGACCGCTTCGGCTGGGGCAGCTTGATTACCGGGGCAGTCTGCTGCGCGGTGGCCGGCTATGTAATGTCTTACTTAACTTACGGCTGGAGTGCCTACAAGCCAGCCCTCTTGATTGAAATGTTCATCGCCTGCATCATTTCTTCCATCGTCTTTGACGCGGTTTTGGTCAAGCTGATCACTAAGCTCTTTGACCGGGTCATGGCCAAGTAGTTTCGTAAAGTTATCATTTTTTTGATAAAAATAATCAAAAAGGCGTGACAAGCCCTCCTTAAAGTTGTATGATGAAAAACATTGTTAGTTATCTTTCAAGGGGGGGAGCAAAATGACGCAATTAATTTTAAGCAGACTAAAGAAGATGAACCGGGCATACTGGAGCACGGTTGGCCTCTTGCTGGCCTTGATGCTGCTGACTACTTGGATTGGCCTGCATACCTTTGCTTACCTGAATCTCTAAAATCAAAATTTGCCAGAAAAAACGCGTGAACTTGCAAGTTCACGCGTTTTTGTTTTCTTCAAAATATTGAGGTTATTTTGTTCCTCTTAGCCGTTGATAATGGACAAGAGCTTGGAGGAGACCATGTCGATGGCCACTTGGTTTTCCCCACCCTGGGGGATGATGATGTCGGCATACTTCTTGCTTGGCTCAACGAACTGGTTGTAGCTTGGTTTAACCGTAGCCAGGTACTGGGAGATGATCCAGTCGATTGACCGGCCCCGTTCCTGGGTGTCCCGCTGCAAGCGGCGGATGAAGCGGATGTCGTCGTCAGCGTCGACAAAAAGCTTGATGTCCATGAACTTCCGCAATTCTTCTGAAGCCAAAACCAGGATTCCTTCCAGGATGATGATGTCGGCTGGCTCAACATGAATAGTGTCCTTGGCCCGGGAGAGGATGTTGAAGTTGTAGGTCGGCATTTCAATTGCCTTGCCATCCAGCAGGTCCTGCAGCTGCTCAATCAAGAGGTCAGTGTCGTAAGCATTGGGATGGTCGTAGTTGATCTTCTTGCGTTCATCCATGCTGAGGGCTGAATTGTCGTTGTAGTAGGCATCTTCAGTCAGAATTAGCACCCGGTCAGCTGGCAGGCGCTTGCTGATTTCCTTGGAGACTGTCGTCTTGCCTGAGCCTGACCCCCCGGCAATCCCAATGACGAGTGGTTTCTGCTTAGCCATTATTCTGCCTCTTTTTCCGCTAAATCATTGCGGCGGAGGATGTCGCGGACTTTCGTGGTCAGCATGTCCAAAGCGACATCGTTGGCCCCGCCTTCTGGCACGATGATGTTGGCGTAGCGCTTGCTTGGCTCAACAAACTGGTGGTAGCTTGGCTTAACCGTGGCCAAGTACTGGTCGATGATTGAGTCAAAGGACCGGCCCCGTTCAGCCATGTCCCGGTGCTGGCGGCGGATCAAGCGGATGTCGTCGTCAGTGTCGACGAAGATCTTGATGTCCATCAAGTTCCGTAATTCTTCCGAGGCCAGAACCAGGATCCCTTCCAGGATGATGATATCAGCTGGCTCAACGTGGACCGTTTCCGTGCTGCGCAGGTGGGTGGTGAAGTCATAGATCGGCATCTCGATGGCTTTGCCATTCAGCAGGTCCTGCAGCTGGCTGATCAAGAGCTCAGTATCAAAAGCATCCGGATGGTCGAAATTAATTTTATTTCTTTCAGCCATGGACATTTCCGGGTGGTTCTTATAATAAGAGTCTTCCGTGATGATCCGGATCCGGTCGTTTTTGAACTGGTCATATAATTCGTGGGCAATGGTCGTCTTCCCCGACCCGCTGCCGCCGGCGATACCAATAATGATGGGGTGTTGCTTTTTTGACATTGTAAAACTCCTTTAGCTATTAATTATAGAGGCCAGCCGGGGCCGGGTCTAGTCAAACTGTGAAAAAACGGGCTTTAAAGCGGTTACGTGTTTCTAAAGTAGAAACAGCTGTTGCTAAACTAGGCAAAATCTAATATAATTAATAATATCTAAGAAGAGGCAAAATGAAATTAAGAATATTTGGGAAAGAAATTAAGATAAGTAAGCAAGTTTCCCGGCTTTTTATTGAAAAAAGCTAAAAGGATGAAGTGGAACTGACAAAAGACTTGCACGAAAGCCCACTTTCTGGTAAATTTAACAAAAATTAAGCATGCTTAAATAAAAATAACCGCTTACGAAAGCAGAAGGGCAAGCTCACATCTCAGATGATTCGGCTCCTGCTTTTAAAAAGGACCGAAAGATCTGGCTGCTTTGCTAAAACAGAGCAAATAAACGAACTTTTACCAAAGGAGCCGCCTGTTTGATCAATACGGCTTAAGCCAAGAAAGCTGAGCCAAACCAACGGTGATTTAATTAAGCAATAATAAAACGAGGAGGACCACTATGGCAGCAATTATCGAATTCAAGAAAGTCAACAAGTTCTACGGTGACTACCATGCCTTAAAAGACATCAACTTAAGCATTGACGAAGGCGAAGTCGTTTCCATCATCGGCCCTTCTGGCGCGGGCAAGAGTACCTTGATAAGAACCATGAACGGCTTGGAAAGAATTTCTTCCGGCGTCTTGGAAGTGGACGGCTATGACCTGGGGGACAAGAAGACTGACTTGAACAAGATCCGACGGAATGTCGGCATGGTTTTCCAGAACTTTAACCTCTACGAAAACCACACCGTCCTGGAAAATGTCATGCTGGCCCCAAGAATCGTTTTGCACCGGGACGAAAAGGAAAACCGGGAAATCGCTGAAAAGCTGCTCAAGCAAGTTGGCCTTTTGGACAAGGAAGACTCCTACCCAAGACAGCTGTCCGGTGGGCAAAAGCAGCGGGCGGCCATTGCGAGATCTTTGGCCATGAAGCCCAAGGTGCTCTTGTTTGACGAACCAACCAGTGCCCTTGACCCGGAAATGATCCAGGACGTTTTGGACGTCATGCAATCCATCGCCGCTGAAGGGATTACCATGGTGGTCGTGACCCACGAAATGGGCTTTGCCAGAGAAGTGAGCGACCGGGTCATCTTCTTTGAACAGGGGCAAGTCTTGGAAGACTCCCACAACCCGAAGGACTTCTTTGAACACCCGAGCAACCTGCGGGCTCAGGAATTCCTCAGCAAGGTAATTTACCACTAATAAAAGGAAAGTAGCGGTTACATGAGACACACGAAACTATTCCGCAAAGTTGCCGCCCTGCTTTTTCTGTTGCTGACCACTGTTTCACTTTCCGCCTGTGCTGTTGAAAGTGACAACTCAGTGCGTGTCTACAACCACGTCAAGAGCAGCAAGACGATTACTTGGGGCGTCAAATTTGATACGGCTTTGTTTGGGATCAAGAGCGTCAAGACCAACAAGCTGGAAGGTTTTGAAATCGACCTGGCCCGCCTTTTGACCAAGGAGATCCTGGGCAAGGACGGCAAGGCAAAATTCATTGAAGTTACGTCCCAAACCAAGATCCCGCAGCTTAAGAACAACAACCTGGACGCGGTTCTGGCCACCATGACCATCACGGATGAGAGAAAGAAGTCGGTTGACTTCTCCACTCCTTACTTTAAGGCGGGGACATCCCTCATGACCAAAACCAGCAGTCCAATCAAGTCGATCAAGGACTTAAACCACAAGGGCCGGGTGGCCATCGTGGTTAAGGGGACAACGGCTGCGGACGATATTGCCCGCCTGGCCCCCAAGGCCAAGATCCGCCAGTACAATGACTACGGTGCCTGCACCAATGCCCTCTTAGCCGGGCAAGGGGATGCGGTCGCCACTGACAACGGGATTTTGGCCGGGATTGCCGAGCAGCACAAGAGCCTGCACCTGGTTGGCGGCACAGTTGCCGTTGAACCTTACGGGATTGCCGTTGAAAAGGGGCAGACCAAGATGCTGGAAGCTATCAACAAGGCTTTGCAGGAAGCTAAGGCAGACGGCAGCTACCACAAGCTTGTCAAGAAATGGTTTGGCAACATTCCAGGATTCAGTGTTAAGGAGGCTGAATATTAATGTTGAGTTTACTTGGAGCAAACTGGTCCACCTTTTTGCTCGGTTTTTGGAATACGATTCTCTGCAGTCTGATTTCCTTGTTTTTCAGTTTGATCATCGGATCCGGCTTAGCCATCCTGGAAACCGTGCCTAACAAGTTCTGGCGCGCGGTTGCCAAGGTCTATGTCGAAATCTTCCGGAACATTCCCTTGCTGGTTGTCACCATGGTCTTTTACCTGGTTTTGCCAACTTACACGCCGCTGAAGCTGACTGGCTTCCAGGCAGGGACAATCGGCTTGTCCATTTACTCATCAGCTTTTATCGCTGAAACTGTTCGCTCCGGGATCCAGTCCGTCGGGACCGGCCAGATGGAAGGGGCCCGGTCAAACGGGATGACCTACTGGCAGGCCATGCGCTACGTTATCCTGCCCCAGGCCTTCAGAATCGTGATTCCGCCATTGGGCAACCAGTTTGTCAACTTGATCAAGAACTCCAGCATCCTGGCTTTCGTAGCCGGCTTTGACTTGATGTACCAAGGGGACATCGTGGCATCCAATACTTTCCAGACCATCCCAAGCTATGTCTTAGTCAGCCTGTTCTACCTGGCTTTGACTCTGCCGCTCAGCTACTACATGCAGTATCTGGAAAAGAAGGGCGTTTAGGAGGCACATAAATGGAAAATCTTACAGAAGCATTATCCTGGATCAACCTCCGCTTTTTGCTGCAGGGTTTCTGGGTCACGATCGAAGTTTCAGTGATTTCAATCATCTTGAGCTTTGTGATCGGCCTGGCCCTGGGTCTGATCCGCTTTACCAGAATCGACGCCAAGACCACCCGGATTTCCAAAGTGGTCGGGGTGATCATCGACATCATCAGAAACCTGCCGCTTTTGCTGATCATCTTCTTCTCCTACTTTGGCCTGCCGGTCATGGGGATCAGAGTTGATGCCGTCCAGGCTTCAGTAATTGCCATGGTGGTCTTTGAATCAGCCATGATCGCGGAAGTTGTCCGCTCAGGGATCATGGCCGTCGACCCTGGCCAGATGGAAGGGGCCCGGTCAAACGGGATGACCTACATGCAGGCCATGACCCACGTGGTTTTGCCCCAGGCCCTGACCAAAATGATTCCGGCCCTTTTGTCCCAGTTCGTGTCCTTGATCAAAGATACTTCCCTGGCCACGATCATCGTTTTGCCGGAACTGCTCTACCACGCTGAAATTATTTACAACCAAAACACCAATTACATGATTCCGATGTACCTGGCCGTGGCAGTAATGTACTTTATCATATGCTTTGCCCTGTCCAGCTTTGCCAACTACTTGAGCAAGCGCATCAAGTACTAAGCACGAAGGAACCAAACCGCGTTTATTGCCGAGGAGAAAAAATGGCACGTAAACTGAGGGAGCTGACCGCCTTTATGGCGGTCTTGCTGTTATCATTAGTTTTTACCGCTTGTTCACACAGTCAATCTAGCAGCACCTATGACCGGGTTAAGCAAACAAACACCATCACCTGGGGGATGCGGGCCGACACCCGCCTGTTCAGCATGATGGACGTGGACAGCGGCAAGGCCACCGGCTTTGAAGTCGACTTGGCCCGGGCTATTACCAAGCAGATCCTTGGCCCTAAAGGCAAGATGAAAATTGAATACATCAGTGAAAAGTCCCGGATCATGGATCTCAAGATCGGCAACGTCGATGCTGTCATGGCTACCATGACCAACACACCCGATCGGCGCAAGATCATCAATTTTTCCGACACTTACTTCATGGCTGGGGAAACCTTGATCGTGCCGAAAAAGAGCAAGCTGAACTCCATCAAGGATTTCAACAACTCCAAGTACTCCATTGCCGCCGTTAAGGGGTCGACCGCTGACAGCGACGTCCACAAGTACGCCCCGAAGTCCCGGGTCATCTTCTATGATGACTATGGTTCTTGCTACAATGCCTTAAAGTCCGGCAAGGCCAACGCCATGGTCAGCGACAACGCCGTTTTGGCCGGCTTGATTTCTGATGACAAGGACAAGTTCAAGATGCTGCCTGATACCTTTACGGTTGAACCATACGGGATCGGCATCAAGAAGGGGGAAGACAAGTTTACGGCTGAGGTCAACCAGGCCTTGAAAGTACTCCGGAAGAACGGGACTTACGCCCGCTTGATGAAGAAGTGGTTCAATGGCGTGCCTGGCTTCAACATCAAGTCCTCTTCCCGCTTGAAGGCAAGCAAATAATTTTTACCAACCTAAGCAGTGTGTTCGACTTTGAACCCGCTGCTTTTTTAGTTCCAGTTAAAATTATGTTAAAAAATAGATTTTTGCCTGGAAAAAGAAGCCGAAGGGGCAGATTTTTTGTACAATTGAAATAGGTGACTTAGCGCTTACAGCTGAGCTTTTAAGCTAATTTGAAATTATTCGAAAGCAACCAGAGGAGAGACATATGAGTAAAAGACAATTTGGTCTAATTTACATATCATCATACCAGGCGCGCCTGTTCATCGTTGACTTGAAGAAACTGGCCATCATTGAACAGTTGAGTTCGGCCCAGTTCGTCCAAGGGGGGAAAAAGTTTGAAGTTTATGAAAACGAACTGCCCCGCTTGACTGATGCCTTGATCGGCTTCAAGCGAAAAATCGCGGAATACGGGATCGACAACTACAAGGTTTACGGTAACCGGCAGCTTTTGGACAAGATTTCTGCCCGTTACCTGGCCGACCAGATCAAGGTCAGAACCGGCCTGGAAATCGAATGGCTGAACGGGGCCCAGATCGCTTACTACAAGATCATTGCCGGAATGGCCCTGCCGCAGTTCTCAGAACTGGCGGATGATGAATTTACTTACCTGCTCAGCATGGGCAGTGCCATGCTCAACCTCACCTTGTTCAAGGGCCAGCACTACCTGTCAACCTGGAACTTTGCCCTGGGCCCGGAAGAAATTGAAGAAATGGCCGCTATGACTCGGGACACGCCAAGCGACCCGATCGACATCATCGGCGACTACATCTCCCGCAAGCTGGTCAGCTTCAAGACCATTGAGAAGCCGACTGGCAAGGCCCGGATCATCATCCAGCATGTCTCCGGCCGAGGCGAGCAGAGCCTGCGGCCCCAAGAAAAGGACCGGGTCATCGACCTCAAGCAGTTTGCCGGCGTTTACTCTGACTTCAGAGAAGCCCCGGACCAGTACCTTATGGAAAAATACGAGCTGGATACCGACTCTTTGGCCCGGATGAAGCCGACCATTGTTTTGATCAACCAGCTGGTTAAGATTATCAAGCCGCACACGATGACTTTGACCCAGTCTTCAGCCATCACCGGTTTGATGATCCAGGAAGCCGCCAGATTGAAGTACCGGCCAGATGAATACTCAACCATCGTTTTGACGGCGACCAAAAATATTGCCCGCCGCTACGAATCAGGCGGCCAGCACATCAACCTGTCCAACAAGTTTGCCCTGCATATTTTTGACCGCCTGGCCCATGCCGGCATGGTTGACCGCCGCGACCGGCAATTACTGGAAATCGCGGCCCGCCTGCACGACATCGGCAACTTCGTCAATTTCCACAACCACTACGAGCACGCTGCCTACATCGTGGGGGCAAACCAGATCATCGGCCTGTCTGACCGGGAAAACGAAATGCTCTTGAGCATTTTGAAGCACCAGGACATCACCAACTTGAACGCTGATGAACGTGAATATCGCCACCTTGACCCGGCCCTGCAGGTCCGGGTAGCTAAGTTGGCTGCCATCCTGCGCCTGGCCAACAGCCTGGATGCTTCCCGCAAGCAGAAGATCAGCAAGATCGTGGTTTCCATCAAGGATGAGAAAATGCTGATCACGGTGACCAGCAAGCGGGACCTGACCTTGGAACGCTGGGTTTTTGAAAAGAATGTCAATTTGGCTGAAGCCGTCTTCGGCATGAAGATTGCCATGAAGCAGAAGAGGGGAAAGTAAAAAATGACAAATGCCAAGAACAAAAAAAAGTTTACCGATCCTAGTTATTACGCCAACCGGGAACTAAGCTGGCTGGACTTCAATGACCGCTGCCTGGACGAAGCCAGAAACCCGGATGAGCCGCTTTTGGAAAGAGCCAACTTCCTGGGGATCACCCAGTCCAACGTTGACGAATTCTACATGGTCCGGGTGGCTTCCTTGAGCAAGCTGGTAGCCGCCGGGGTCAAAAGCCACGATGCCAGTGGCCTTACGCCACTTGAACAATTGACGGCCATCAACCATAAGGAACACGAAGTGGTTGAAAAGCGCTACTCAACTTACTCCCGGTCATTGCTGCCGCTTTTGCGCAAGAACGGGATCAACATTTTGGAAAGTGACGAACTGTCTGAAGACCAGGAAGAATACATCCGCCGCTACTTCTCTAACGAACTCTACCCGGTTTTGACCCCGATGGCTGACGACCAGTCCCGGCCATTCCCGTTCATCAACAACGACTCCTTGAACATCGCCCTGCGCCTTAAGGACCGGGAAAGCGGTGAGCACAAGTTTGCCACGGTCAGAGTGCCGAACATCTTCCCGCGCCTGGTTAAATTGCCAGATGGCGATAATGACTTCATCATGCTGGAAGACATTATCAAGGTCTTTGCCGACCGCCTCTTTGATGGCTACGAAATCCGCCAGGCAGCCTGCTACCGGGTAACCCGGGACATGGATTTGGACGTTTCTGAAAGCGACACTTCCGACTTCCTTTTGGCGGTTAAAAAGCAGCTGGAAGACCGGGAACACGGGCACGTGACCCGGCTGGAAGTGGAAAGCAGCATGAACACCAAGCTGCTCAAGCACTTGATAAAGCGACTGAACGTCGATGAAGGCAGCGTCTTCAGCATCAACGGTCCAATCGACTTGACCTTCCTCAAGAAGCTGCCAAGGATGGTGGAAGGCCATGAAGACCTCCGCTACAAGCCAATGCAGGCCTTTGTTGACCCGGCTTTAAGAAGTGACCACAATATTTTTGACTCAATCCGGGAAAAGGACTACCTGGTGCAGCACCCATATGACAGCTTTGACGCTGTTTTGAACTTCGTCAAGCAGGCCGCCAAAGACCCAGATGTTCTGGCTATCAAGATGACCTTGTACCGGGTTTCCGGCAACTCCCCGATCATCAAGTACCTGGGCCAGGCGGCTAAAGCTGGCAAGCAGGTGACGGTTCTGGTGGAAGTCAAGGCCCGCTTTGACGAATCAAACAACGTGCACTGGGCCAGAACCCTGGAACAGATGGGCTGCCATGTTATCTACGGGCTGGTGGGCTTGAAGACCCACACCAAGGTAACCCTGGTTATCCGCCGCGATGAAGACGGGATCCGCCGCTACCTGCACCTGGGGACTGGTAACTACAATGATGTTACCGCCCACTTCTACACTGACTTAGGCCTCTTTACCTGCGACCGGGATCTGGGCGTTGACGTGACTAATCTCTTCAACATGCTGTCCGGCTACTCCAAGCCGCCTTACTTCAGCGAGCTGCGGATTTCACCAAAATTGATCCGCCAGTTCATCTATGAAAAGATCAACAACGAAATTGCCATTGCCAAGGCTGGCCGGCATGCTGAGATCCACATGAAGATGAACTCCCTGTCTGACCCGGACGTGATCGCCAAGCTCTATGAAGCTTCCGCGGCCGGAGTTAAGATCCACTTGATCGTCCGGGGGATCTGCTGCTTGAAGACGGAAATCCCAGGCGTCAGCGACAATATCGAAGTACACTCAATCGTCGGCCGCTTCCTGGAACACAGCCGGATCTACTACTTCTACAATGACGGCAAGGAAGACGTTTACCTGGCCAGCGCTGACATGATGCGGCGGAACTTGGACCGGCGGGTGGAAACCCTCTTCCCGGTTTTGCAAGAAGACTTGCGGGAAAGAGTTTTGGATATTTTTGCCAAGATGTGGCAGGACAATGTCCAGGCCCGAATCCTGCACAAGACCGAATGGGTGCACGCTGACCGGCGGGGACAGACCCCATTCAACAGCCAGGAATACTTCATCGCTGAAGCCGATGAAAAGGTTCGGATCGTTAAAGAAGAGGAAGAAGAAGAGAAGGCGAAGAAGAAGGACGCTTTTGAAGCTATGAAGCCGCAGGAAAGCGAATTGGAAGACGACGAAAAGTAGGCTGAAAGATGGAAAAAGACCGCCACGAAATCGAAACTTTTAAAATCGATCAAATGTTTATCGGTGACAGCCAGGAAGAACTGATCAAGCAGGGAGAAGGCCGCCGTAAGGAACATCCAATTGCGGCGATCAGCACTTTCAACCCGGTCAAGCGGGACGTGTTTCAATTGATCAAGCTGACTGAGGAGAAAATGATTCCCGAGCTTTTGGGGATGCGGCACAAGCGGATGATGCAGAATCCCTTTTCCTACTTCCGGGCCACGGCCGGAATCATGGAAAAGGACCTGCGCCAGTTTCCAGACGGCCAGTCCCATATCCCGGTAATCATTTGCGGGGACTCCCACCTAACCAATTTCGGCTTCTTCGCTTCCCCGGAGCGCCAGCTTTTGTTTGGCTTGAACGATTTTGACGAGGCCCGGATTGGCAACTGGGAATTTGACCTTAAGCGCCTTTTGACCAGCGTGGTTTTGACCGGCCGGATCAATGGCTATCCTAAAGAGCAGCTGGACGGGATTTTGGCAGAAAGCGTCCACTCTTACCGGCGGGGAATCAAGTACGCCAATTCCTTGCCCCTGCTTGAGCGCTTTAATTTGTCTTATAGCGTTGATGACCTTTTAGGTCAAATGACGGACAATGAGCAAATGAAGCGGGTTCTCTTGAAGGTAGCGGACCGGGCACCGAAGAACAATTCTGATGCTGTGGTCAAGAAGTTTACGGAAAAGACCGAAGACGGGCGCTTGCGCTTTAAGGAAAACCCGCCCCGGGCCCGGCGTGTTTCCCAGAATGTTTATGCCGAGCTTATGGCAGGCCTGGAAGATTACCAGAAGAGCGTAACTGACGACATCCGGGTCCTTTTGATCAATTATGAAGTGACCGACATCATCCGCTACAGCGTGGGCGTCGGCAGCTGGGGAACCCGCTGCTATCTGGCCCTGCTCACTGGCAAGGACGGCAGCCACCTGGTCTTGCAGATCAAGGAGGCATTGCCGCTTCGCTACAACTTGTCTGCTTTGACGGTTGAGGAAAGCCAGGCCCAAGGCAAGGGGGAAGGCAAGCGGATCATTATCGCCCAGCGGGTTTTGCAGACCTACCATGATCCTTTCTTAGGGGCCATGGAAGCTGGCGGCAGAAGCTTTTACGTCCGTCAGTTCCGGGACATGAAGGACTCGATTGACCCGCTCAATCTGGACCAGGAAAGCTTCTCTGCCTACTGCAACATGTGTGCCTTCATTTTGGCCATTGCCCACTACCAAAGCCCGACAGCGCCGATGATTTACGGCTATGTCCACAAGCAAAAAGAGCTGGACATGGGCCTGGCTCATTGGGCCGTCAAGTATGCCGACCAGATGGAAGCCGACTATGCCTGCTTTGCCAAATACCTGCAAGGCGAGGAAGATGAAGAATGATCAATGAAGAATTGACCGACCTGGACCGGGTGGAACTGACCAAGCTGTCTTATGAGGCGCTGAATGTGGGCGAGACAGTTGTAGTCGCCGGCAAAAAGATCGGGCAATTGACCCGGGACGTTTACGCCAAGGACGGGATGCAGGCTTTTTTGATCGAAAACAACAATGAGATTACAGTCTTGTTCAAGGGCTCTTATGGCTTTAAGAAGGGCAACGCGACAACCTGGCGGGACGAGTGGCTGAACACCAACTGGCCGATTTTTCTGGCCATGCTGACTAATCAAAGGCAGGTGCCCAGCGCCTTGGTTACGGCCAGCCGCTATCTTAACCGCTGGCTGGAGGAATTCCCGGATGGTCATTTTTACATCTACGGGCATTCCCTGGGGGCGATCAATGCTGAATACGCTCTGGCTAATTGCCGCTTTCCAGATCAGATCGTTGCTGCTTATCTCTATGAGGGCACCAATATCTGGCGCCTTTTGACTCATAAAGAGCGGCAGCTGCTGGCCCAGCTGCGGGGCAGAATCAATACTTATGTTGATATCTATGACCCGGTGACTTTGGGCTTTACGGCCAGCAAGCGGATGGTGGGCAAGCTGCACTATGTCGACAGCCTGCCCATGAACCCGGTCAAGCAGCACATGTGGGGCGGCTACCGCTTTGATGGAAACGGGAATTTGCTGGAAAAAGAAGTGGACCAGCGTTTTCTGGACTCCAGCAAAATGCAGCAGGCTTTTTTGAGCCGGACCGGGCGGATGGCCAATTACTTGAGGTATCGCCGGAATCTGCAGGCTGACTGGCAAAAGGAGTCTGACCAGCGGGCCGAACAAATCAGAGGAGAATTGTTTAACCACAGCTTTTTGCAAGATTTCAATGACCGAGACAAAAATTCAAAAGATGGTAAAGGCGGGTCCTAGGGCCTGCCTTTTTCTGTATAATTTTTCTTAGATGGATTAATGTGAAGCAGAAAAGAGGAGCATGTAATGAAGATTGAAGAAGTGCTGGCAAAGCAGCTGCTGGCAGAAGACCCGAGCATCGAAAGCTTTGAGGAAGATTTTTACGGGGACTTTTACGACTATTTTGTCAACTTTCTGAAGTTTAAGTGCCTCAGTCAAGGTAAGGACCTGGCCAGCCTGGAAAAGCAGAAACTGGTTTTGTACCTGGATTTGTTTAACTCCCAGGACTTCCCGGGCCGGAAGGCTTACCGTTACAAGTTAGTCTTTGACAGCCAGCTGAACTTTTTAGCGGCGGAGTCAGACTTCACCCTCAGCGCTCTTTGCCGGGACTTGCGGGGGCGGGTGGATCAGCTGAGCGACTACGAGGCTGTCAGAAGCCAGGCCTTAGCTTCTTTGGCAGAACGTTTTGATTCCAAGAATCCAGACCCAAATACCAGGATCCAGAACTTTAACGTTGTCCTGGCCGACTTTTACGACCGCTATAATCTCAGCCGCTTCAAGACGGCCTACCAGTTGGTCGGCTAAAGCGCTTTTTTAAAAGGACGGGAATAGTTATAATTGACTTAGAATTAAAGTTAAGGAGAAAATGCTATGAAAAAGATCGTAGTAATCGGGTCCAGCAACGTGGACACGACCCTGCATGTAGAAAACTTCCCCAAGCCAGGCGAAACCATCAACGCCCACAAGGTCAGCGAGGCTGGCGGCGGCAAGGGGGCCAACCAGGCAGTCGCGGCTGCTAAGAGCGCGGCTGAGACCATCTTCATCTCTAAAGTCGGCGAAGACTCCTATGGGAGCTGGATGAAGGAGCAACTGGCCGGTTACGGGGTCAAGACTGACTATGTCTTGCCAACCGCTGGCGTTAAGACTGGCCATGCCTACATTACCTTGAACGCGGAAGGGCAAAACGACATTATCATCGACCATGGGGCCAACTACAGCTTGACTGAAGCCGACGTTTTGGCGGCTAAAGACGTCATTGAAGCTGCTGACTGCGTCATCGCCCAGCTGGAAACCCCGCTGGAAGCAACAACAGCCGCCTTCAAGCTGGCTAAGGCGGCCGGCAAGGTAACTATCTTGAACCCAGCTCCTGCGATCAAGGACCTGCCAGCTGACCTCTTGGCCGTGACTGACTTGATCACGCCAAACGAAACGGAAAGTGCCCTGCTGACTTCTTTGCCAGTTGTAGAAGAGGCTGACCTGGAAAAGAACGCGGCCAAGCTGCATGAACTGGGCGTTAAGCATGTGATCATCACCTACGGCAGCAAGGGGGCCTACCTGTCTTCTCCAGTCTTTACCGGTCTTGTACCAGCCTTTAAGGTCAAGGCGGTGGACACGACGGCGGCTGGCGATACCTTCTTAGGCTTTTTGGCCGGATCCTTGGCCAGCGACTTCAGCAACCTGCATGAGGCTGCCCGCTTTGCCAACCGGGCGTCGTCTTTAGCCGTGCAGAAGATGGGGGCCCAGCCTTCTATCCCGGACCGGGCCAGCGTTGCGTCTGCGTTAGCTGAGTAAAGGATGGGTGACTAGATGATTATTGCACCCTCAATTCTCAACGCGGACAACCTGCACTTAGGCCAGCAGATCCAGGAAGCAGCTGACAGCGGGATCCGCCGCTTCCACATCGACGTGATGGACGGACATTTCGTGCCCAACCTGTCATATGGTCCCCAGCTGGTCAGTGATTTTAAAAAGCAGTTCCCGGACCTGACCGCGGAAGTCCACCTCATGAGCAACAACCTGCCTGACCTTTTGCCAGCCTTTGTTAAAGCGGGCAGCGACTTGATTGAAATTCACTATGAAGCCGACTACCCAAACCGAATTGACCACTGGTTGGACTACTTAAAGGAAAATGGCGTCTCCTGCGGGTTAGTCCTTAGTCCAGATACTGACATTAAGGTGCTGGAGCGCTACAAGGACAAGCTTGACCAGGTTCTCTTGATGACGGTCTATCCGGGCTTTGGCGGGCAGAAGTTCATGGAAGAAGCAGCAGACCGGATCAAGGCCGCCCGGGCAATTCTGCCAGATCTTCCGATCGAAGTAGACGGCGGGATCAATGCTCAGACGGCGGAAATCACCAAAGAGGCCGGAGCTGATGTTTTTGTGGCGGGCTCTTATATCTTCGGCCGTGACTCAGTGGCTAAGCAGGTAGCTGAGCTGACAAGCATTTTGGAAAAATAGCGGAGGCAAAAAATGGACCAAGCAAAGCAAGATGGATTGAAAAAGGCTGCTGCTAAGAAAGCAGCTGCCTTGGTGGAAGACGGGATGGTTTTAGGTGTCGGCACCGGGTCAACGGTGAAGTTCTTCATCGATGAACTGGGCAAGAAGAAAGCAGCAGGCTTGACTCTTAAGGCAGTCGTGACCACCTCCAGCCGCAGTCAAAAGCAGCTGGAAGGCTATGGCTTTACTGTCAGCCCCCTCAGTGAAGTTGACCAGGTTGATTTAACGGTTGACGGGGCCGACAGAGTGGACAAGCAGTTAAACGGGATCAAGGGAGGCGGGGCCGCCTTGACCTTGGAAAAGAACGTGGCCGTCAACTCCAAGAAGAATGTCTGGATCGTAGACGAAAGCAAGGTGGTTGACCACCTCAGCGGCTTTGCCCTGCCAGTGGAAGTTTTGCCGATCTCCTGCATGCAGGTGGAAAAGCGCCTGGCAGATGAAGGGCTTAAGCCGGAATTCCGTTTAACGGAAGATGGTCAGCGCCTTAAGACCCACTATGGTAACTACATTCTGGACCTCAAGCTGGACCGGATTCCGGTGCCAAGTGGTCTGGCTGACTACCTGGACCATACGGTCGGGGTAGTTGAGCACGGCCTCTTTTTAAACATCTGCGACCAGGTCATCATCGCCCGCGACAACGGGGAGATTGAAGTCCGCAGCCGCTAAAGAAATTTTTTGGAAAAGAAGCAACCGCTTCTTTTCTTTTTATTTGCCGGGTGAAATGATAGAATAAAGCTATTCTGAATAATGGAGAACGATTAATGAACAAGAAACCCTTAATTATTTCAACTGATCCCGGGATCGATGACGCGGTCTGCCTAACGATTGCCCTGTTCGCCAAGGAACTGGACGTGAAGCTGATCGTGCCAACCTGGGGCAACGTTTCTTTGGAGAAGACTTTGAACAACACCCTGCGCCTGCAGGCCTTCCTGGGCACTAAGGTCCCAGTTGTGGCCGGGGCCAAGTTGCCTTTGGTCAAGGAAGCCATCGATGCTTCTGAAGTCCACGGGGCCAGCGGGATGGACGGCTTTGACTTCCCGGAAGCTGACCAGAGCCTTTTGGTAGAAGGCTTAGCCGCGACCAAGATCCACGAAGTAGTCAGCCAAAGCCCGGAAAAGGTGACCTTGATGCAGATCGGGCCAGCCACGGACTTTGCCCTTTACTTCCGCCAATATCCGGAAGACCTGGACAAGATCGACCGCCTTTACATCATGGGTGGAGCCCTGGGCCGGGGCAACTACGGTCCTTACGACGAATATAACGTTTCCGGGGACCCGGAAGCAGCCAAGATCGTCTTTGACTTGGGCGCCAAGGGCCTGGACATCTACGTGGCTCCTTTGGAAGTCGGCAACCAGGCCTTCGTTGACGCGGCCAGCCTAGAAGAAATCAAGGCTTTGGGCCGGGTCGGGGAAATGATCTACGGGCTCAACTCTCAATATGAATTAAACGACGCTGACGCCGATTCTGGCAAGCGGATCTATGACGCCTTGACGGCTGCCATGCTGCTGGCGCCAGATCTGTTTGAAGTCAAGGAAGCTTACGTGGCGGTAGACACCAAGGGTCCTTACACTTACGGGGCTTCAGTCATGGACTTTGAAGGCTTCTTTGGCCAAAAGGCCAACGCCAAGATCGCGGTCAAGGTTGACCGCCAGGCCTTCAAGGACTGGTTCCTGGCTGCAATCGCACAAGCAAAGTAGGTGGCTGAATGGCCGATTATGTTTACCGGACGGTCATGCTTGACATCAAACGCCGGATTTTAGCGGGCGAATATGAGGGGATGCGGCTGCCCGATGAGCGCAGCCTGGCCGAACAGTATCAGGTCAGCCGGTCGTCGATGAAGCGGGCTCTGGAACTTCTTGCCCAGCAAGGTATCGTTTTTAAGAAGCGGGGCAGCGGGACTTTTATCAACCCCTTGTACTTGAAGAACCAGGCCATGTTCCGTTATGAAGGGTCCAACCTGGGCTTGACGGACAGCTTTTTAGCGCCAGGCAAGAAGCAGGGGATTAAGCTGCTGGAATTCAAGGTGGTCAAGGCCAGCCCGGAAACGGCCCAGGACCTCTTCTTGAGTGAAAATGACTTTGTCTACCAGTTCAAGCGCCTCCGCCTTTTGGACGGCCAGCCCTTCTTGATTGAAGAAGGCTTCGTGCCGATCAAGATCCTGCCGGAGCTTAAAGAAGAGATTCTGCAGGGGTCCTTGTTCAACTACCTGGAAGACGCGCAAAACAAGGCGGTCACCCGGTCTTATTTGACCATTACGGTTTCCCCTTCAAGCGCGGAAGACCAAGAAGCGCTGCAGCTCAAGGCCACTGAGCCGGTTGGCGTGATGGACGGGATCTTCTTTTTGGATGACGGCACGCCATTTGAAGTCTCCAGCATGCGGGTTCACTACAAGTACATGCGCTTCAACAGCTTTGTCAATTTGAATTAAGAGTAAATAAAGCGGACAGGCATACCTGTCCGTTTTATTTTTCACTTTTTCTATCTTTTCTATCTTTTGTCTTTTCTTCTTTGCAAAGTATTTTAAGGATTTGTAAAATTGGTAGGATCCAATTATCAGATTGATTGACTTGCTTTTTGTAAATGGTATGATTGAAACAAGTAAAACAGAGAGTTCCTCAAAGGAGTAAAAAGATGACAGCAGATTACGATTCAAAAGAATATTTAAAGAGCGTCGACGCTTGGTGGCGGGCCGCCAACTACTTGTCAGTCGGCCAGTTGTTCCTGCTCAAGAACCCCTTGCTTAAGGAAGAACTGACGGCAGACGACGTCAAGATCAAGCCGGTTGGCCACTGGGGCACGATCGCGCCGCAGAACTTTATCTACGCCCACTTAAACCGGGTTATCAAGAAGTATGACTTGAACATGTTCTACATCGAAGGTTCCGGTCACGGCGGCCAGGTGATGGTTTCCAACTCATACCTGGACGGGTCTTACTCTGAAATCTACCCGGAAATCAGCCAAGACGAAGCCGGGATGACCAAGCTCTTCAAGCGCTTCAGCTTTCCGGGCGGGGTAGCTTCCCACGCGGCTCCGGAAACCCCGGGTTCAATCCATGAAGGCGGGGAACTGGGCTACACTTTGTCGCACGCGACTGGCGCGATTCTGGACAACCCGGACGTGATTGCCGCCGCTGAAATTGGTGACGGGGAAGCTGAAACCGGCCCGCTGGCTGCTGGCTGGTTCTCCAACCGCTTCATCAACCCGGTCAAGGACGGGGCTGTCTTGCCAATCCTGCAGGTTAACGGCTTTAAGATTTCCAACCCAACCATTACTGCCCGCATGAGCGATGAAGAACTGACCAAGTACTTTGAAGGCATGGGCTGGAAGCCTTACTTTGTTTCAACTTTCAAGGGTGGCCGCTTTGACGGGATGAAGGATATTGACCGGATCCATGAGGAAATGGCCAAGACCCTGGATGCCATCATTGAAGACATCAAGGCTATTCAAAAGAATGCCCGTGAAAACGGCGATGAATCATTTGCCCACTGGCCGCTCTTGATCTTCCAATGCCCGAAGGGCTGGACTGGTCCTAAGGCCGATTTGGACGGCAACCCAATTGAAAACTCCTTCCGGGCTCACCAGATTCCGCTTCCGGTTGACCAGAAGCACATGGACCACAAGGAACTGTTGCTGGACTGGCTGAAGAGCTACAAGCCGGAAGAACTGTTTGACGAAACCGGCTACCCGACTGACTTAGTCCTGCAAAACGCGGTTCATGGTGACCAAAGAATGGCTATGAACCCAGTCACTAACGGGGGGATCAATCCTAAGCGCTTGAACCTGCCAGACTGGCGCGACTTTGCCTTTGAAGTTGGCAAGCCGGGCTCCAAGGACGCCCAGGATATGGTGGAATGGGCCAAGTACCTGACCAAGGTGGCAGAACTGAACCCGACTACTTTCCGGGGCTTTGGCCCGGACGAATCCAAGTCCAACCGCTTGTTTGACTTCCTGGATAGCGAAAAGCGGCAATGGGAAAGTGAAATCCACGAACCAAACGATGAAAACCTAGCCGCGCAAGGCCGTTTGATTGACTCACAATTGTCAGAGCACCAAGATGAAGGGATGCTGGAAGGCTACATTTTGACTGGCCGCCACGGCTTCTTCGCTACTTACGAAGCCTTTGGCCGGGTGGTTGACTCCATGCTGACCCAACACATGAAGTGGCTGCGGAAGGCTAAGGAACAATACTGGCGCCGCGATTACCCATCATTGAACTTTGTAGCTACGTCAACTGTCTTCCAGCAGGACCACAACGGCTACACCCACCAGGATCCAGGTCTTTTGACCCACTTGTTTGAAAAGAACCGGCCGGACATGATTCATGAATACCTGCCAGCTGACACCAATACTTTGCTGGCCGTAGCTGATAAGGTCTTCCGTGACCGGGAAGGGATCAACCTGCTGGTAACTTCCAAGCAGGAACGGCCGCAATGGTTCACTCCTGAAGAAGCCGCCAAGCTGGTTGACAAGGGCCTGGGCTACATCGACTGGGCTTCAAATGACAAGGATGCCAAGCCGGACGTGGTCTTCGCTTCAACTGAAACTGAACCGACCATGGAAACCCTGGCAGCAATCGACATCCTGCACCAGAACTTCCCAGACTTGAAGATCCGCTACATCAACGTGGTTGACGTGATGAAGCTGATGGCGCCAAAGGATAACCCAGCTGCTATTTCCCAAGAGGAATTCGACCGCCTCTTCCCAACTGACGTGCCAACCATTTTTGCATGGCATGGCTACAAGACCATGATGGAATCCATCTGGTTTGCCCGCAAGCGTTACAACGTTTCAATTCACTGCTATGAAGAAAATGGTGACATTACCACGGCATTTGACATGCGGGTCTTGAACCACCTTGACCGTTTCGACCTGGCCAAGGACGCGGTTGAACAAATCCCAGCCTTGAAGGACAAGAGTGCTGCCTTCATCGACAAGATGGACAGCCTGCTGTCTAAGCACCACGCTTACATCCGGGACCACGGTGAAGACATTCCAGAAGTAACTTCTTGGAAGTGGACTGGCCTGGACAAGTAAGAGCAGAAATAATTTCGCAAAATTTATTAAATTGTCGTTCCGCGAGGGACGGCATTTTTTCTTTTGACTAGCTAAAAAAGCGAAAACATGGTAAAATGGGTCGGGATTCCCGCCTTCTTTTCACTGACCTGCCCCGGATGAAAAAGGGGGACGTCTTCTACGTCCACAATCTGGGTAAGACCCTGGCTTATAAGGTGGACCAGATTAAGGTTATCAAGCCAACCCAAGTCGACCAGCTCAAGATTGTCAAGGGCAAGGACCTCTGCACCTGGATTCCTTACAATCCAAAGGCCGAAGCCAAGGCTAAGGAGAGAATCCGGAACCGCCTCTTCTGGATCATCATCGCCATCCTTTTACCGGTCTTGGCGATCATCATCTTCATCTGTCACAAGAAGCGGAAGAAGAAGAAGGCTAAGGCAGACAAGGAAAAAGAACAAGAATAAGTAGGTAAAACGGGCCGTCCGGATTTTCCCGGACAGCCCGTTTAATATTTTCCGGGATTAATGTGGTTTGTGAAAAAAACTCTGCAAATGATGATAGAATAAAGGTAAATAGTTCAATTGGAGTAATAGGTGAATTACAGTGACGACAACACAAATCTGGATTAATTTACTAGCAATCGGTGTGATCTTTGTTTTTGCCTCCTTCTTTGTCGCGGCGGAGTTTGCCTTGGTGCAAGTCCGGCCCAGCCAGCTGGAGGACATGATTGCCAACGGGCAGGGGAACGTGAAGAAACTTAAGCGGGCCCTGCACATGTCGCAAAATTTAAATGAGTACCTGTCAACCACCCAGGTTGGGACTACCTTGGTCGGGGTTATCCTGGGCTGGTTCGGGGCGGACACCATCGCCAGCATTTTTGAAAGGCTGCTGGCCCTGACCCCCATATCCAAAAATCTGGTCAACTCAGTCGGAGCCTTGATCGGGGTCATTGCCTTGACCTACTTGGAAGTGGTTTTGACGGAAATCGTGCCGAAAAATATCGCCATCGATGCTCCGGTTAAGATGCTGATGTGGATCGTCAATCCCCTCCAGCTCTTCCACACCTTGGTCTATCCCTTTGTCTGGCTTTTGAACGTCAGCTCCTCTGGCATCTTAAAGATGCTGGGCTTTAACCCGGCCGATGAAGAAAACCAGGTCTACTCCCAGTCAGAAATCATCCGCTTGAGCAAGAACGCGGTGCATGGCGGTGCCCTGGACAAGGAAGACTTGACCTATATGGAAAGAGCCTTCCAGCTGAACGACAAGACGGCTAAGGACATCATGACTGACCGGACCCGGCTGACAGTTTTAGATGCCAGCGAAAACATCAAGACTGCCCTGGACAAGTATCTGGAAGACGGCTACAGCCGCTTCCCGGTAGTGCGAGAAAATGACAAAGATGATGTGGTCGGCTATGTCTACGCTTATGACATTGTTCAGCAGAGCCGGATTGACGACCGGGTACCAGTAACCAGGATCAACCGGACCATCATTACCGTGCCGGAATCTATGCCCATCCAGGACATCCTCCGCTTGATGATCAGCAAGCACACTCCAATCGTGCTGGTTGTCGACGAATACGGCGGCACCAGCGGGATCGTGACTGACAAGGATATTTACGAAGAGCTCTTCGGGTCAGTTAAGGATGAAATCGACGACGTTTCTGATGACTACATTATCAAGGACGCCGAAGACAATATCCGGGTCTCCGGCAAGACCACCCTTTATGACTTTGAGCGCTACTTCCACCAGAACCTCAAGAGCTTCCAGAACAGTGACATCATCACTATCGGCGGCTATATGATGGAACGGTATCCCGACTTGAAGAAGGGAGAGTCAATAGAACTGGAAGGCTTCCGCTTCACCCTGGACGATATCCAGCAAGGTTTCATGCGCTGGTTCATCGTTGAAGGGCCAAAGACAAACGATCAAGCCAAAAAAGAAGAATAAGATTCAGAAAAAAGAACGGTTTTTAGGCAAAATCCGTTCTTTTTTGTTAAAATAATGGTATAATCTTGATATATTATTTTGAAAGCAATTAGCAATCGAGGAAACCTAATGAAAAGTATTCATGACGCAGTTGATCACAAGTTGTACAGCGAAGAAGACATCGCGGAAATGACCAAGCGGCTTGGCCAGCAATTGACCAAGGACTACGCTGGCAAGCGGGTTCTGGTTGTTGGTGCCTTGAAGGGGGCTATCTTCTTTCTGACTGACCTCCTGCGGGAAATGGACCTGGCTTGCGACATTGACTTCATCGACGTTTCCAGCTACGGCAACGGGACTGAATCCAGCGGCAAGATCACGGTAACCCATGACCTGGAAGCTGACGTGACTGGCCGGGACGTTTTGATCGTCGAAGACATCGTGGACACTGGTTTGACTTTGAAGTTTATGAAGGACGAACTGCTCAGCCGTGGCGCCAACTCAGTCAAGTGCTGCGTCTTGCTGAACAAGACGGCCCGCCGGACGACTGAAGTAGATGTTGAATACTACGGCACCCACGTGGGCAACGAATTCGTCATCGGCTACGGGATGGACTTTGCGGGCCTTTACCGGAACCTGCCTTACATCGGCGTCATCAAGCCAGAAGTCGTTGAAGAATTCAGCAGCAAGCACGAACACGACTAATTTTTCCTAAAAGAAAATGGATCATCCAGACGGATGGTCCATTTTTGCTTGATTTTCTTTTGTCTGTTATTTTCTTTTGCCCTAATGAAGCTCTTTCCAGTAGTAGACCGGCAGGCCCAGGAGGGTGATGCTCAGGCCAATCATGGAGAGGGCGAACTGGTTGATGACGGTCATCACGATGATGAAGAGACCCCCGATGATGGAAATCAAGGGAATGACCGGGTAAGCCGGCGTCATGAAAGGCCGGGCCAGGTCCGGCTCTCTTTTTCTCAGCAAAATGACGGCCACTGACAGGAGGGTGGTGAAGGTCCACATGACGAAAACCAGCATGTCGGTCAAGATTTCAAAGTTACCCAGGGAGATCATGATCAAAGCTATGGCATTGATCAAAAGGGCGGAGAAGACCGGGACTCCGCTTCTGACAGAAGTCTTGGCCAATTTCTCAGAGCCGGGCAGGCGGTTGGCCTGGGCCAGGATATATGGCGTCCGCATCCCCGTCAGCATAAAGCCGTTGCAGGCTCCGTAAACCGACAGGAGAATGCCGACCGTGACGATTTTTCCCCCGGCCTGGCCAAAGAGCTTAAGAGAAGCGTAGTAGGCGGTATTGTCGTTGCCGATGATCTTGTCAAAAGGCAAAATCGCCATAAAGGCGTAATTGACCAAGACGTAAACGACCGTGACCAAGGAGAGGCCAAGGATGATGGCCCGGGCCAGGTCCTTTTTCGGATTCTTCATTTCCTTAGCTAGGTTGGTCACCACGATCCAGCCTTCAAAGGCAAAGAGGGCAGACAAGAGCCCTTGGCTGATCCCGGCCAGCCAGCCGCCACTGCTATCCACCGTAACTGGCCAGAGACTGACGGAGACTTGCGGGCGGATGATTGCAAAGACGATGATCAAAAAGAGGGGGATGAGCTTGATGACCGTGATCACCGACTGCATCCAGGCTGAAGCCTTGGTCCCCAGCATATTGATCAAAAAGAGCAAAAGAACCACGCCGGCAGCGATCCACTTGCTGCTGGAGGCCGGCAGGCCCGCCAGGACCACGAACTGCTGGCCGAAAATTGAAGCTAAAGCCGCGATCTGGGCGGGGAAGTAGACAGTCATTTCCGCCCAGCCGAAGAGAAAACCCCAGATATTGCCATAGCTGTAGTCCAGGTATTCAATGGCCCCGTTGACATTCAAGGCGGCCGCGATTTCTGACACGGTCAAGCCCGAGCAGATCGAGATGACTCCGGCTAAAAGCCAGACTAAGATGGTGGCTGAGGCCGACTCGGTGCTTTGGGAGATGCTGCCGATCTTAAAGAAGACCCCGGCCCCGATGACTGAGCCGATAACGGTTGCCAGCGCCTGGCCAAAAGAAATCTGTTTTTTCACGAAATACCTCCAGTAAAACAAGTCTAACACTTAAATTATACAAGAAATCTTTCTGCTTGGTCTAGGCGGATTTCTCGGCTAAAATGGTAGAAGGAGGTTTTGGGCGATGGGGCAAAAAAAGCATTTCCAGCATCCGGCGACACTGCCGGCCCTTTTGATTCTGCTGGCCGCGATTATCAGCCTTTTGGCATATGGCCTGTACAATTATGCCAGCCAGACGACCCTGCCAAAAGGAGCCAGCCAAAGCGCGGTCGGCCTGAAGGTCAGCCAGGCAGATTTTGACCTCAGCCGCCTGGAAAAGGGCGGCTTGTCTTTCGTTTATCTGCCGGTTGACCAGAATTTTGCCGCCAGGCGCGAGCAGGTAGCCAAGACCAAATTGGCCTACGGCAGCATCATTGAGGTGCAAGGGGAAAAAAATGCGGAAAAGCAATTATCCCGGGCGAAGCGCCTGGCGGCTGGGCATTGGGGGGCCTTGCCCATCCTGCTGGACAGCGGGCAAGATGACCCCAGCGCCGCCAATTTAACAGCGATGAGCAAGCTGGCCTATTCCCTGGTCAATAGTCATGAGATTATGGTCAACGCCCCGGTCAAGTACAAGAAGCTTTTTCCGGCGGGATGCAAGTTCCTGGCTACCTCGGCGTCAGCGCCAAGCAAGCTGGACTACTGCTTCTGGCGCTATACGGAAAAGGGCAACGTGGCCGGAGTCAGCGGGATCGGCTGCAAGAATGTCATGTATGCCTATATCGGGACCAGCCAGCAATATAAAGAAAAGTATGGACAATTAGCACAATGATTTACACAGAACAAATTCAAGCAGTTTTGCAAAAGGAAGGCAAGAGCCAGCCAACCTTGATCCAGAAAGAGACTTATGAGGCCATTAAGAATGGGGCCAGCCTGGTCGCTTTGGCCAAGACAGGGACAGGCAAGACCCTGGCCTATGCCCTGCCGGCTTTAGAGCGGGTCATCCCGGGGGAGAAAAATTCCCTGGTGATTTTGGCCCCAACGACTGAACTGGCCGTCCAGATCAGAAATGCCATCCTGCCTTTTGCCAAGGCCCTGGGTCTGAAGACTTTAGCCTTGGTTGGGGCCGGCAACCGGCAAAGACAGGACGAACGGCTGAAGAAGGACAATTGTGAGGTCCTGGTCTGCACTCCGGGCCGCTTCTTTGACTTCTTCTCCTCGGGCCGGATTAAACTGGTCCAGATCAAGACCCTGGTGATCGATGAAGCTGACGACATTTTGGAATTCGCCAAGCTAGAGCTTTTGAGTTCTTTAGGGCAGAACCTGCCTTCTTCCAGCCAGATCCTCCTCTTTGGGGCCACTGAATCCCAGATTACCCAAGAGGCGGAAGAAATTTTTGCCCGCCACTTCCTTTTAGTCGACGTCCGCCCCGACCAGGGCAGCCAGACTGAACACGTCTTTTTGCAGGTGGACAATGAGCACAAGCTGGAATACCTGCAGCGCTTGTGTAAGCTGGACGGCTTCCGGGGCCTGCTCTTCTTTGACTCAAATGAGGGAATGCTGCGCTTTGCCAGAATTTTTGCCCACAGCAAGACCCGCTTTGAAGTTTTGGCCAATAATTTCTCAAAAGACAAGCGCCAGCGGGCCATCCGGGACCTGGCCAAGGGGAAGGTCAAGCTGCTCTTGGCCACTGACCTGGCGGCCCGGGGCTTGGACATTCCAAAACTAACCTATGTGGTTAACTACGAAATCCCGACTGATGCCAACACCTACATGCACCGGGCAGGCCGGACCGGCCGGATGCAGCAGGAAGGCAAGGTGGTGTCTCTGGGTAACGACCACGACCTGCGCAAGCTGAAGAAGCTTTTGGAAGGGGAAGTGACCGTCGACCGGGTCTACTTTGCCGGCTACCACTTGAGTAAAGAAAAGCCGGTCAAGAAGGAAAAGGCTGAAGACAAAGACAAGCCAGCTGTAATTGAGCAGCCAGTTAAGAAGAAAAAGAAGTCCAAGAAGAAAAACAAGAACAAGGGTTATCACCCGCATTATCTGAAGGGGAAGAAGCAAAGTGAATAGCGTGATTGACTGGCTGGAGCGGCACCTGCTGCCCTTGGCCAATAATCTGGCCTCGGTCCGCTGGCTGGTGGCCCTCAGGGATGCTTTTATTTCCACCCTGCCGATCAGTTTGACCGGGTCGGTGGCGGTTTTAATCAAGAGCCTCATCATTGCCGCCAACCGCAACTGGGGCTGGCATGTTTTTTACCAGCTCATGCAGCCATCGATCTCCATCTGCAACTCCGTCTGGCGGGGGAGCGTGGCCATGTTTGCCCTCTTCTTCGTCCTCAGCTGGGGTTACCAATTGGCCAAGGCCTGTGAGGTGGACCCCTTGGCCGGGGCGATGACGGCTCTTTGTTCTTTCATGATGAGCATTGCCAACTATTCCTACCTCATGCAGGGGAATAAGCGGATTAAGCTGGACCAGGCTTTTAACATCAAGCAGCTGTCAACGACAGGGATGTTTACGGCAATTCTTTTTGGCGGCCTGGGCGTGGCCCTGTACATCCTGGGGGTCAAGGCCCGGCTGGGCCTGCATATCCAGACGGCCATGCCCCCGGCCCAGATCGCGGCCTTTGAAGCAGCGATCCCGGTCATGCTTGCCCTCTTTATCGTGGGCGGGCTGAACTATCTCTTCCAGACCATTACCGGCCAGTATTTTGGCGACTGGCTCTTAGAGATCATTCAGCTGCCACTTTTGAAACTGGGCCAGGGCTTTATCATGGTGATTGCCATTACGGCTTTGACCCAGCTCTTCTGGTTCTTCGGGATCAATGGGGCCAGTGCCTTAGCTCCGGTTGTCGGGTCGATCTGGGCTACGGCCCAAAATGCCAACCTTTTGGCGGCGGCTAACGACCACAAGATCCCGTATTTGTGGACCAATACTTCTTTTGTGGTCTTTGGCGTCAATGGGGTCTGCCTGCCTTTAGTCATCGCGATTTTGCTGACCTCCAAGCGGGGGGACCAGCGGACTTTGGCCAAGGTGGCCCTGGCTCCGGCTGTCTTCAACGTCAATGAGCCCATGCTCTATGGGCTGCCGATCATCTTGAACCCGGTCTGCTTTTTGCCTTTTACCCTGGCTCCTTTAGCCAATGTTTCCTTGGCTTATCTGGCGACCAAGCTGGGCTGGATCAATCGGGTCCAGGCTTCGGTGCCTAATATCATGCCCCCGGTCATCGGCCCTTATCTGGTCACTAACTATGACTGGCGGGCCCTGGTCTTGTCCTCGGTCAACCTGGTCATCGCGATCTTGATTTGGTTGCCCTTTGTCAAGGCGGCTGACCAGATTGGGCAGACGGATGAACCCCGCCGTTTTTTCATGCCGCAATACTAATGACTTAAGCGAAAGCACTAGCTTTTTCAACACATTTTTTGTAGAATAAAATGTGTTGTATGGCCTGGTAGCTCAGTTGGATAGAGCACTGGTTTCCTAAACCAGGTTGTCGCGAGTTCAAATCTCGCCCGGGTCATATCTGCCCCTCACGGAAGTGAGGGGTTTTCTTTTTGCCTTTTGCTACTTTTTTCATACTTTTTTCCGCCTTAGCTTATTGCTCTTTGCTTTTAATTTTGGTAAAAAAAGGCTGGTTTTTAACAAAAATTTAAAGAAAATAAAGTATCCAGAAAAAGAAAGTGGATTTTTGCTCTTCAATAAGAAAATTATTAAAGTGTTGACGAACAGCATTGCAAAGGACGGGAGCTTCCTCTTCTGGGCAACCATGAAGGTTGACAAGCCAGGTGTGCAAGTTGCTATCTTCTTAGGCGCCATCAAGATGATGATGCCAAACTTCCTGAGATACCCAGTGATCGGGATCCCGATCGCTTTAACAGCGGCTATCTCAACTCTCTCCGTGCCAATCCTTGGCATGCAGGGGACCCCGGCTTCCGGTGGTTTCGGCTTGATCGGGGCGGTTTCTCCTTTAGCAGCCTACAATGCCGGCTTCCACAACGTGCTGGTGCTGGTCATCGTCTGGGTAGTCGTGCCATTCGCGGTTGGCTACCTGATGAAGAAGGTCTTCGTTGACTGGACCAAGATCTGCAAGCCGGAATACTTCATCAGTCCGGCCCATTAATTGTCATTAAAATACTCCTTAATCTATTCCAATAAACCATATTTTTCCTCAGATAGTTCAAGTCCGCGGCTGAAGCTTTGTCAGCCGCGGCTTTTTCGTCTTCCTTGACAAAAAATAATATTATTAGTAGGCTAAAGTAGTCAATTGTTAAGGAACCTTTAAATTCAGTCCCGTGAGGCTGACAAGGACATTTCTGTTCCGGGTTCCAGTATTTGGAAAGGAAGATTTCTTTTGAAAGAAGACAAGACATTCCGGAACCCTGAAGCGGTTTTGGACGTCCAGGACAAGCCGAAGTTCGGTCCCTGGCTGCTGCTCTCAATCCAGCACCTCTTCACCATGTTCGGTTCGACCGTCCTGGTTCCGCTTTTAATCGGCTTAAAGCCAAGCATCGCCCTCTTCTGTTCAGGGGTGGGGACCTTGGTCTACATCCTCTGCACCCAGGCGAAGATCCCAGCCTACCTGGGCTCATCTTTTGCCTTTATCGCTACTATGCAGGCCTTGATGAAAAATTACGGCTACCCGGCCGTAGGGCAGGGGGCCATCGCGGCTGGTCTGGTCTACGTCATCGTGGCCCTCTTGATCGCCCGCTTCGGTTCCCGCTGGCTGGACAAGATCCTGCCGCCAATCGTGGTTGGCCCGATCATCATCGTTATCGGCCTGTCACTAGCGACGACCGCGGCTAACGACGCCATGTTCAACGCCAGCGGCAAGTACAGCCTGGCTTACTTCGGGGTAGCGATTTTTACCCTGGTTATTACCATTATCTTCAACATGTTTTTGAAGGGCTTCCCGAGCATGATACCGGTTTTGCTGGGGATCATCTGCGGCTACTTCATGGCCCTCTTCTGCGGGATCGTTGACCTGTCCGGCGTTGAAAGCGCCAAGTGGTTCTCTTTGCCCGCCTTTGATGTTTTAGGCGTCAGTTACAAGTTCAAGTGGTACCCGGCCGCCATCATCACTATGGCGCCAATTGCTTTTGTTACTATGACTGAGCACATGGGCCACATCATGGTCTTAAACAAATTGACCAAGCGGAACTTCTTTGAAGACCCGGGCCTGCACCGGACCCTGCTGGGCGACGGTCTTTCCAGCATCATTGCCGGCTTTTTAGGCGGCCCGCCAACCACCTCCTACGGGGAAAACATCGGCGTTTTGGCCATGACCAAGGTTCACAGCGTCTTCGTCTTGGGCGGGGCAGCCTTTTTCGCCATCGTCTTCTCCTTCGTCGGTAAGGTGTCAGCGGTGATCGAATCCATCCCAACCCCGGTTATCGGGGGGATCTCCTTCCTGCTCTTCGGGATGATCGCGGCCAACGGCCTGCGGATCCTGGTTGACAACAAGGTCGACTTTGAAAAGAAGCGAAACCTGGTCATCGCTTCCGCCATCCTGGTTATCGGGATCGGGGGCACCTACCTCAAGATCGGCTCATTCCAGCTGACCAGCATCGGTTTGGCTACGGTCTTCGGGATTCTCTTGAACCTGATCTTGCCGGAAAAGGCAGCCAGCGAACAATAGAACTTTTGCAAATAGCTTTCCATAATTGCATGGAAGGCTATTTTTTATTTAAAAAGCTGCCTTTTTGGTTTAAGATAGGTAAGTAACAAAGAACAAACAGAGGGATTTTTTGATGAACAATTTACCAGAAGAATTAGCAAAAATTGTTAAGGAAGTCGACGAGCAGATCGCCGGCCGCCTGCATGAAATCGACGAACAGGTTATTTACAACCAGGCCAAGGTCCTGGAAGCCTTCGTGGACAACGCGGTCGCTGAATCTGACTTGAAGGGGACCAACGGCTACGGGGACGACGATGAAGGCCGGGACAAGCTGGAGCGGGTCTACGCCCAGGTCTTCCACACTGAAGACGCCCTGGTGCGGCCGCAATTCGTTTCCGGGACCCACACCCTGGCAACAGCCCTTGACGGCAACCTGGTGCCAGGCGACACTTTGACTTACCTGACGGGGATGCCTTACGACACCCTGCAGCACGCTATCGGCCTTACCCCAGACAAGGCCGGCACCTTGATTGAAAAGGGGGTTAAGTTCTCCTATGTGCCGCTAAAAGAAGACGGCAGCGTCGACTTTGAAGAGGGGGAAAAGATCTTAAAGCGGGACCAGCCGAAGATCGTGGCTATTCAGCGGTCCCGGGGTTACGACACCCGGGAAAGCTTCCCGGTTGCCAAGGTCAAGGAAATGATCGACTTTATCAAGGAAGTCAGTCCCCAGTCCTTGATCTTCGTTGACAACTGCTACGGGGAGTTTTCGGAAAAGCATGAGCCGACTGAATATGGGGCCGACTTCATGGCCGGTTCTTTGATCAAGAATGCCGGGGGCGGGATTGCCCAGACTGGTGGCTACATCGTCGGCAGAAAAGACTTGATCCACCGGGCAGCCAGCCGGCTTTTTGCCCCGGGGATCAGCGACTCAGAAGGGCCAACCTTAAACAGCCTGCATGAGTTCTACGAAGGCTTCTTCCTGGCGCCAAACGTGACCGGGGAAGCCATCAAGGGGATGATCTACTCAGCCGCCTTGATGGAAAAGCTGGGCTTCGACGTGTCTCCTAAGTGGGATGCCCCGCGGACTGACCTGATCGAACTGATCACCTTCAACGACAAGGAAAAGATGATCAAGTTCTGCCAGGAAGTGCAGAAGAACTCACCGGTTGACTCCTTTGTTACCCCAATTCCAAGCCACATGCGGGGCTACGAAGATGAAGTCATTATGGCCGGGGGGACCTTTGTCTCCGGGTCAACGGTTGAATTCTCAGCTGACGGCCCGATCCGTCCGCCCTACGCTGTCTACATGCAGGGCGGTTTGACCTACGCTCATGACAAGATCGCCGTGACCAACGCAGTCAAGTCAGTTCTCTTTGGTGACTAAGGGAAAAAGAAAAAATAAAAAATAGTTCAGAAGATAGAAAAAACGTTGGCACGATTGTGTCAACGTTTTTTGTCAGCTTAAGATTCTTTAAGGACTTCAGCCCAGACTTCGCCGTCCTCTTGGTAGACCCCTTGGATTTCCGGATCAAGTCCCGGGAACTTTCGGGCAGCGCCGATCAAGACTTGGAAGTAGGCAACGTCCAGGTCCTGCCAGCGTTCACCAGGTGCCACGATGAAGACACCAGGCGGGTAAGGGAGGGCGCCTTCCAAGGCCATCCGGCCCTTGGCGTCGGCCAGTTTGACCAGTTCGCTGTTGCCATGGACGAATTCGCGGTCAGCTTCTTTTGGCGTCAGCTCGTAATTTTGGAAACTGTCCTTTAGGAAAAGAGCTTGCTGGAGCTTAAAGATCTCATGCTCTTGGTAGTAGTGGTGGAGCTCCTGGCAGAGCTGGTAGAGGGTATAACCCTCGTAGCGGTCAGGGTACTGGGCTACTAATTCCGGCATGATGGCAGACAGGGGCGCCTTAGTCAAGTAGGCTTCTTCAAAGGCCATTAAGGCCGAGAAAAGGCCGTTCATATCGACTTGCCCCTCGCCTGGCGTGAGCAGGTAGAGGGTGGAGTAGCTGTCGGACTTTTCCGGGATGATGTGCTTTTCATGCAGGTAGAGGGAAACGATGGCGCCAGGGATGCCTTCTTCGGTGAAGGCAGCTTTTGCCAGGTCAATGCCGGGCGTCATCAAGGTGACTTTTACCGGGCTTAGGGCAACTTCACCCGGAGCAAGCAATTTGAAGCCGTGCCAGTCATCATCTGGGGACAGTTTCCAGGCTTCCGGGTCCTGGGCCAAGACATCAGTTGGCAGGTTCTCCCACTTTTGCCCGTGGACAGTTGGGGGAACGAGGGGCTTAAAGAGCTTGCTTTCCTTTAAAAGGCGCTTGCGGAAGTCGATGCCTAATTTAACCGTATCGTTCCACCAGCTGTTAACGGCCGGTGAAGCAGCCATGGCGCTGTTAGCGACAAGAGAAGCGTAGACCGGGTAGGAGTAGCTGGTCGTAACGTACTTCATGTAGGCATGGTTAAAGTGCTTGTGGTCGACGTAGCGCTTTTGTCCCTTGATGTGGCTGTCTTTTTTTAAAATCTGGGAGGCCTGGCCCACGCCGGCTTGCTGCTTGTGGACGGACTGGGTGACCAGGATGCCTGGGTCATCGGGGCCGTAGGTCTGCTGGAAAGGAGAGAAGTCTCTGAGGACGTCGACAAATTGTTCATAGCCGCCCCAGGCGCAGTCAAAGAGGATGTAGTCACAGAGGCGGCCGAGCTTTTTCAAGATAAGCTTGGCGTCATAGAAGATGCCGTCGTAGGTTTCTAGCTGCAGAACCGCCAGGCGGAAAGGTCGGTCAGCCTTGGCGCGTCCAGGGGCGACCTTGGCGATTTCCCGGCGGATCAAGTCTTCATCAAGACTGGCGGCGGTCAAAGGCCCGATCAAGCCGTCAGCGTTCCGGTCAGTTGGCAGGTAGACCGGCTTGGCCCCGGTCATGACCAGGGCGCTGTTGTAGATGGACTTGTGGTTGTTGCGGTCAAAAAGGACCAGGTCGCCTTCATCTAAAAGGGCGGTGGTGCAGATAGTGTTGGCGCTGGTTGTGCCGTTGGTGCAGAAGTAGACCTTGTCGGCGTTGAAGGCTTTAGCTGCTTCTTGCTGGGCTTCTAAGGGCCCGCCAGTGTGGTTCATCATATCGCCGAGTTCTGAGACGCAGTCAGAAGTATCGGCTCTGAAGTAGTTGTCACCGAAGAAGTTGCGCAAGACTGCTGCAGCTGGGTGGCGGTCATAGAAGCGGCCGTTGTGGTGGCCAGGAGTATCGAAGACCAGGTCGTCTTGGTCAGAAAAAGCCGTCAGCTCCCGGATGAAGCGGGGAACGTTGGCTTCTTCGTAGGTCTGGGCCAAGCGGCTGATTTCAGCTGGAGAGGTCTCAGGAGTAAATTCGATCAAGGGCAAGTCCAGACCCAGCTTTTCCTTCATGGTCTGGTAGATGCCCCGGGACCGGCTGTCTTTTTCATCGATGACTACGGCAGCCAGGCTTGCGGGGTTGACCAGCTCGGTCAGTTCAGTTTTGGGCCAGTCGATTGGCAGATAGGGCAGAAGCTCTTTTTTAGCAGCGATTGCTAGATAATGCATTGAAAAATTCCTTTCTGTTTCATGGGTTGATGGAAGTTGCTACTTGTACTTGCGGTCACGTTCATCGCGGAGAAAATGATCAAAGAACCAGTCATATTGAGAGACAAACAAGAGGATACCGGCGATGACCGCGATTTGAAGCCAGCCGGGGATGCCATTACCGCCGGTCAGCTTAAGAAAGGCAACCCGCAAGTAGGAATGGCCAACAAAGAGCCAATACAAAGAGTCGAGAATAGCTGCAGCGGACAAAAGTGTCGCGGTTACTCGCAAAAACTTTTTCATATCTGTTCCTTGCTGTTACTTGGCATTTTTCATAAAAGCGCGTACCGCTCAATTCAGCATCTTTATAAAAAATTGTAGTATGCATAGGTAGATTATACACTTTCAAGCTCTTTTTGCCAAAAAGCATTCTTAATTGACGCATTGAGTGATGTTTACTTTTTGCGCATTTACTTGCATGAAAAAGGCCTGCTGTTCTTGCCAAGAGCAAATTAACCAAATATTTTTTACTAAAAGCTGGCTAATGACCGGTATGTGGATAACTTTCACTTAACGCTTGAAAGAATTTTTATCAAATTGAAAAAGCTATAGAATTTTCAAAACAATTGGAATAAAATGAAAACGACACTTTTTTGATTGGAGACGGTGCAGTGATCAGCTTTTTAAAGCGCCAAAATAAGCCCCCGTCCAGGCAAATTGCCGCTTAAGACAATTTGACCAATAAGGAGCTTGACTTACAGAATGATTGAAGAAACCCCAAAAAAGCACTACATGGCCTGGATGACCTTGGCGATGCTCGACTTCGTCACCATCATCCGCTTTGAAGATGTTTTCTACCCATACCAAAACCAAGGTCTGTCCGTAATCTTTTCATGGATTTTCCTTTTGATTTGCTACCAATTGCCATATACTTTGATCGCCACCCAATTGGGCCTGGCCTACAAGGATACTGAAGAAGGGGGCCTGGCCTCCTGGATCCGGCGGGGGACGGGCAGCGACGTATTAGGCTACGCTACCAGCTGGATGTACTGGGCTCAAACCGTGCCCTACCTGGTGGACGTGTCCAACTCCATCATCGTTTCCATTTCCTGGATGATCCTGGGCAACAACACTTTAGGCAAGCACATGTCACCTTTCATGTTCGGCCTTTTGACCTTTGTCATCATCTTGATCTTTATCTTGTGCGAAAGTGCATATAAAAACTCCCTGGACCTTCTGTCCTTGATCGGGGGGATTGCCATGTTCGCCATGTCCGTGATCTTCGTGATCCTGATCATCTGGGCTCTCATGCACGGCGGCCACATCGCCACCAAGATGGAATGGTCCAGCTTTAAGCCGAACTTCAGCGTCCACTATTTCTCCACGACTGGCCTTTTGATCTTTGCCATGTCCGGGGCGGAACTGGCCGCGCCTTACGTTACCCGGCTGAAGAACCCCCGCAAAGAATTCCCGAAGTCAATGTGGATGCTTTTTGCCATGACGGTCTTCATGACCTTGACCGAAACTCTTGGTCTGGCCGTCCTCTTTGACGCTAAACACATCCCGCACGACTTTAAGATGAACGGGGCCTTCTATGCCTTCCAGCTTCTGGGTGAAGAAGCCGGCATGGGCAAGAGCCTCATGTATATGTACGCCATCGTCTGCCTCTTGAACTTCATGGCCGACCTGGCCGCCTTAATCGACGCCGCCAGCCGGGTCTTTGCCTCTGATACTTCTGAAAAGTACATGCCAAGCTGGCTCAGAAAGAAGAACAAGGATGGGCTGCCCGTTAACAGTTACGTGCTGACTTGCAGCATCACTCTCTTCCTTTTGCTTTTGTCAGGGACCTTGCCGGAAATCAACGATATCTTTAACTGGCTCTTGAACTTGAACGGGATCGTATCCCCGTACAAGACTTCCGTAGTCTTCCTGGCCTTCTTAGCCTTCCGCTACCGGCACAAGACTTTTGCCAAGGACGACTTCGTCTTCATCAGAAACAACAAGGGGGCCCTGGCGGTCGGCTGGTGGTGCTTCATCTTCACCTTCATCTGCGCGACGATGGGCTTCCTGCCGCAAGACGTTACTTTTGAAAGTCCGCAATGGACCAAGCAGCTCTGGATGAACATCATCACCGTTATCGTCCTCTTCGGGACTGGCTTCCTCTTGCCATGGCTCAGAAAGCTGGAATTAAAGCACCAAGCCAAGGTGAACAGCTAATAATGCAGTAAAAAGAGTAAAGAAATAAGGAATCAGCTGGACTGATCCCTTATTTTTTGTGCTATTCAGTTTTTTCCCGCCTCATCAATTGATAAGCAGGGGATGCTGCAGGGTCCAAATGCTCAAGAGGATGATGGCTAGGAGCAAAAGGAGGCTGGTAATTCTTAAAATCTGCCGCGTCTTTTGCCCCAAGGACCCGTCAAAGGAGTAGACCAGGCTGAAGCCGGCCAGGATTATCAAGAGGCTGTCACCCAGGAGGGAAAAAATATTGACTGTCATAGTTCACCTCAAAAATGATTTATCGATTATTTTATGAAAAATGCGCCGCTTTCGCGCCTTTTTGCTATGATTAAGTTAGCAATTTACTAAGGAGATTAAGTATGCAGAAAATTAAAGTAATGACCGTTTTCGGTACCAGGCCAGAAGCCATCAAGATGGCCCCCCTGGTGCTCAAGCTGATCAGTGACGACCGCTTCCAGGCAGTTACGGTAGTCACGGCCCAGCACCGGGAAATGCTGGACCAGGTTCTGGAGATTTTTAAAATCCAGCCGGACTACGACTTAAACATCATGCAGCCCCAGCAGACCCTGGCTGACATCACCACCCGGGTTTTGACTGCTTTAAGCCAGATCATCCAGGAAGAAAAGCCGGACATCGTCCTGGTCCACGGGGACACAACGACTTCCTTTGCCGCCAGCCTGGCTGCCTTTTACCAGCGGACTCCCCTGGGCCACGTTGAAGCGGGCCTCAGAACCTGGAATAAGTATTCTCCTTTCCCGGAAGAGATGAACCGGCAACTGACCGATGTCTTGTCCGACCTCTACTTTGCCCCGACCTCTGTCAGCCGGGCCAACCTTTTAAAAGAAGGGCACCCGGAAGAAAATATTTTTGTCACGGGCAACACGGCCATCGATGCCCTGGCCCAAACCGTCCAGGCCGACTACCAGCATGAAGTCTTAGACAAGATTGGCCAGGGCAAGCGGATCATCCTGGTCACCATGCACCGGCGGGAAAACCAGGGCGAGCCAATGCGGCGGGTCTTTAAGGTGATGAAGGACGTGGTCGACCAAACTGACGACGTTGAAATTGTCTACCCGGTTCACCTCTCGCCAAGAGTCCAAGAAGCAGCCAAGGAAGTTTTAGGCGGCGACCCCCGGATTCACTTGATCAAGCCTTTAGACGTGGTCGATTTCCACAACCTGGCCAAGCGCAGCTACTTTATCATGACCGACTCTGGCGGCGTCCAGGAAGAAGCCCCGTCTTTGGGCAAGCCGGTTTTGGTCTTGCGGGACACGACCGAACGGCCGGAAGGGGTGAAGGCCGGAACCTTGAAACTGGTTGGAACTGAAGAAGACGCGGTTAAGGCAGCCATGCTGGAGCTGCTGACTGACCCAGCTGCCTACCAGCAGATGGCTGAAGCTAAGAACCCATACGGGGACGGGCAGGCCAGCGACCGGATTTTAGATGATATTGCCTGGTATTTTGCCGGCAAAAAAGGCTCCAAGCCAGTAGACTTTTCTTGATTGGCCAACTTGCACGAATAAAAAAGCAGTGAAGCTCAGCTTCACTGCTTTTTTATTTTCTTCTCCAGCCGCTTCTTCAGGCTCTTTTCCTGCTTCTCGAAGACTGATTTGGTGGTCAGGTAGTTGAAGATGCCGACCAGGATCTGGTCGATGACCTTGACGATCAAGGCTGGCCAGCCCAGGACAGTCATCCCCAGCCACATGATCAAGGTGTCCGGCAGCAGGCTGATGATCCGGTAGGCAAAAAAGGACAGCAGCTTCTGCCACAATTTGTGTTCATGGTCCACGTTCTTGGTGAAGACCGCCTTGTGGTTGAACCAAAAGGAGGCCAGGTTGGACACGATAAAGGCAATCGTGTTGTCGATGACCAAGACGGTGTGCAAAAAGTCATGCATGAACATGAAGACAACCGTGTTGATCAAGGCCGCTATAAAGCCAAAGAACATGTAGACCCATAAATTGCGGTGGCGCTTGAAGATCCGCTCGCCTAAAGTCCGCCGCCGGTTAAAATCTTTATCCATTTAATTTATCCGCCAACTCCTCAGCAGCTTGATCGATGCGCGCGATATCGTCATCGTCAGGGGCGTTTTCAACCGTGAGCGGGGGAATCAGTTCCTTGGCCCCGCAGGCCAGGAAGGCCTTCTCAAAGTCAAAAACGTTCTCGCAGTAGTGTTCCTTGTAGGTCTTGTCGCCAGAACCCATGACGGCAAAAGACTTGCCGGTCAAGTCCAGCTCCTTGAGCTGGTCGTAAAAGTCGGCAATTTCGTCAGTCATGGCGCCTTCCCCGTAAGTGTAGGTGATAAAGACGCACAGGTCGCTGTCTAAATAATCGCTGGCGTCAGTGAAGCTGACGTCAGAAGAATCTACTTCCAGGCCTCGGTCCAGCAGGCCTTCCTCCAGGATTTCGGCCATGTCCTCGTCGTTGCCGGTCATGCTGGCAAAAACAATCTTTGCTTTCATAAGTTAAGCTCCCAAAAAACAATTTCTAGAGTATTATACACGATTTGCCCCGGCTTGGCGAATCGGGCGCATTGCTACTTTAGCAAACTTTTAAAAAAGGTTATAATAGTGAAGACAAACTACTTCATTATGAAAGGAAAAACAAATTGATTACTATTAAATCTGTTCGTGAATTGAAGGGCATGCAGGCTTCCGGCCACTTGCTGGCGACAATGTTTGAGGCCCTGCGTGACGTGATCAAGCCAGGCATCTCCACCTGGGACATTGAAGAATTCTGCCAGGAATTCGTTTCCAGCCGGGGCGGCCGCTTGTCAGAACAAGGTTTTGAAGGCTATAAGTACGGCACCTGCATCTCTGTTAACGATGAAATTGCCCACAACATTCCCCGTAAAAATGTCTTTTTAAAGGAAGGCGACTTGGTCAAGGTTGACGCAACCTGCAACTTGAACGGCTATGAATCCGACTCTTGCACCACTTACGGGGTCGGCCAAATCTCAGAAGAAGACCAGCACTTGATGGACGTGACCAAGAAGGCCATGTACATGGGGATCGACCAAGCCGTAGTTGGCAACCGGATCGGGGACATCGGGGCTGTCATCCAGCACTATGTGGAGGATGAAGAAGGCTACGGCGACGTCCGGGAATTGATCGGCCACGGCATCCAGCCATCCATCCACGAAGACCCGGAAGTTCCTCACTGGGGCAAGGCCGGCCACGGCCTGCGCCTGCGGGAAGGGATGACCATCACCGTTGAACCAATGGTGGAAGCCGGCGGGGACTGGAGGATTTTGCAAAAGACGGTTGACGACCCGAATGACGACTGGGTCTTCTACGCAACCCCGGACGGGTCCAAGTCAGCCCAGTTCGAGCATACTTTTGCCATCACCAAGGACGGCCCGAAGATCTTGACTTTGCAAAAGCCATACGACGGCCTGGAAAAGTACATTCCGCACTTTGACGAAATGGAAGACTAGGCATGGCGGAAAAAGTTGAGCCAGGACAAAAGGGGGTCCGGCGCTTTCTTACAACTCTTTCCTCGGTCGTTTCCCAGGGGGAGATTTTTCAAAGTTCCATCGTGATTGCCTACTACATCCTGTTTTCAATTTTTCCCATCGTCATCATTGTCGGTAACGCCCTGCCCTGGTTTCACCTGGCCACGGGACCGATTGCTGATTATTTGGAAATGATCTTTCCAAGTGACGTGGCCCGCTATATCATCCCGATCGTCGATACCCTGCTCAAGTCGAATTCGACCAGCTACATTTCCTTCGGTGCGATCATGGCCCTGTGGTCCATGTCCTGTATGGTGAACGCGGTCAGAATCGGGATGAACCGCCTCTATGGCGTCCACAATAAGGAACTGAAGCTGGGCTTCTGGCACTTTATCTGGAACCGGACCTTGACCGTGATCTTCAGTGCCTTGATGGTCACTATGTTCATTATTTTAGCCCTGGTCGTGGTCTTTGGCCAGGAGGTCCTGCATTTCCTGGCTCCTTACTTTAACCTGCCCCTGGCCTGGATTGACAAGCTCTCCAGCTACCGCTGGCTGGTTTTGCTAGTCTTGATGTTGATCGGGGTCTACTATTTAAACGCTGTAGCGCCCAATGTCCACTTCAAGAAGGCTCTTTTGCCCGGGACCATCGTGACGGTGGCCGGCTGGGAAGCCCTGTCTTATCTCTTTTCCTTCTACTTGAAAAATTTTCCGGTTAAGTGGGAAAATTATGGTATAGTTGGAACTTTTATCATTTTTATGCTCTGGCTCAATCTCCTGGCCATCCTGTTACTTTTTGGCACGGCGGTCAATGTCAGTTTGGACCAGCTGCGCTATGGGCCAGCGACCTATTCTAACGGCCCTTTGGCTGAGTTTATCGCCAAGCGGCGGAAAAAATAATTTTCCTTTTTCAAGAAGATTGGTCTAGGTTTACTAGATTCTTTTCTAGAAATATGTTATTATACGCTTGCATTTAAAATGCTTTCATTAATGTGTGAAGTTAAGAAAAGAGGATGTAAATACATGAAAGTCAGAAAAGCGATCATCCCAGCTGCCGGTTTGGGAACCAGATTTTTGCCAGCAACCAAGGCCATGCCTAAGGAAATGCTGCCAATCGTTGACAAGCCAACTATTCAATTTATCGTTGAAGAAGCCATGGCTTCAGGGATTGAAGACATTCTGATCGTTACTGGCAAAAGCAAGCGGGCAATCGAAGACCACTTCGACTCAAACCCGGAACTGGAAGACAACCTGACTGAAAAGCACAAGGACGCGCTTTTGAAGCTGGTCCGGGAAACCACCATGTCTAACACGAAGGTTAACCTTTACTTTACCCGGCAGCCGCATCCAAATGGTTTGGGGGATGCCGTCAACCGGGCTCGCAGCTTCATCGCCGGTGAACCTTTCGTGGTTATGCTAGGCGACGACTTGATGAGAGACAAGACGCCATTGACCAAGCAATTGATCGACTGCTACGATGAAACTCACGCTTCAACCATCGCGGTTATGAAGGTGCCGCATGAAGAAGTTAACAAGTACGGTGTCATCGACCCAATCGGCGAAACTGCTCCGGACCTGTACAACGTTAAGGCTTTTGTGGAAAAGCCAGACATTGACAAGGCCCCAAGTGACCTGGCTATCATCGGCCGCTACCTGCTGACTCCGGAAATTTTTGACATGCTGGACAAGCAAAAGGCCGGTGCCGGCGGCGAAATCCAATTGACTGACGCCATCGACGCCCTGAACAAGACCCAACGGGTCTTCGCCCATGAATTCAAGGGCCAGCGTTTTGACGTCGGCAACAAGGAAGGCTACGTGGAAACTTCCATCCAATACGGTCTTCGTCACCCGGAAACCAAGGATGCTTTGCGCAAGTACATCATTGACTTGGGCAAGCGGCTGGAAAGCGAAGGCAAGAAGAAGCCAGCCGGCAAGTAAAATACGCAAAGAAAGAAGCTGTCTGAAGACCAGACAGCTTCTTTTTTCTACGCTTTTTTGTTACTTGCAGATGATCTTGCCCTCAGCTGGCAGGATCTGGACCCCGTAGACGGGAATTTCTTTTTCCTGCCAGCAGAAGCTGAGGGGGATGGACTTGCTCCCCTTGCCGGTCAGCTGGCGGAATTTAGCTAGGGTCATTGCCTGCCCGCCGCACAATAGCTGGCAGTCTTCCCGAGCCAAGACAAACTTACTGAGGGGGAGGGTCTGGTCTTGTATCTGCAGGTAGAGGACATTTTGCCCGCCCAGGCCAGCCAGGAGCTGTAAAAAATCTTCAAGCAGCATGGATAAACCTTTCTTTTTTTATTGTGGTATACTGTTCATATTGCTTAAAATAAAGGAACAAAGCGATAAAAAATGCAGAAACTATAGATAAAGAGGGAAAGAGGAGAGGAAACTGGTGAAAAAGAAGAATAAAAAGAGAAGCAATTACCGCCTGGTCAAAATTTTAGGGGGCCTCTTAGCCGTCTTAGCCCTGGCCTTGGTCGGGGCCGGCTACTACTTTTTCAACATGGCCGTGGTGCCGGGCAAGAAAAGCTTCGTGACCAACGGGACGGTGCAGTTGACCAAGTCCACCCCCCAGTACAAGCAGAAGCTCTGGTACAAGCAGGTGAAAAAGCAGCACTGGCAGCTGCGGTCGGCTAAGAACAATTATCTCCTGCGGGCCAATTATATTCCAGCTAAAAACTCGGCTAAAACCGTGATTATCCTGCACGGCTACATGTCCAACAAGGAAAATATGGGGGCCTATGCCCAGCTTTTCCACTCCCTGGGCTACAACACCCTTTTGCCAGACGCGGAAGCTCATGGGCAAAGCCAGGGCAAGTATGTCGGTTACGGCTGGCTGGAGAAAAATGATGTCAAGAAGTGGGCCGAGCAGGTTATCAAGAAAAATGGCCAAAAGAGCAAGATCGTGATTTTCGGGGTCTCCATGGGCGGGGCCACGACCATGATGACCTCCGGCTTAAACTTGCCTAAGCAGGTCAAATGCTTTATCGAAGACTGCGGCTACACCAGTGCTAAAAATGAAATCGAGCACGAAGCCCAAGCGCTTTACAATATGCCGGCCTTTCCCCGTTTTCCCCTGGTGGAAATCTTGAGCGGGATTACCAAGTTAAAAGCCGGCTACTTTTTGGCCCAGGCCTCAAGCCTTGCCCAGCTGAAGAAGAATACCCGGCCCATGCTCTTTATCCATGGCAGCAAGGATACCTTTGTCCCAACTAAGATGGTTTATAAAAATTACCGGGCCAGCCGGGGGCCAAAGCAGCTCTTGATCGTCAAAGGGGCCCAGCATGCCAAGTCCTATGAGCACAATCCGGCTTTATATGCACGCGCGGTCAAGCAATTTTTAGCAAAATACGCAAAATAATCCCTTGCAAGCGTTTGCACATCATGCTATACTGAAGGCGTGGAAGAGGTAGAAAACAACTGAACAGAAGTTTTTATCTCCAGATTGTAATTATTATTCGTTGTCTCTCTTATTGAGACCATAATAAAGGCTTGAAGCTTTTAACCAAGTGGCTATACACAATGGTCTAATTCATTTCATACGCTAGCACGTAAAACTCGAACAAGTGACTGTTTTATCTTAGCCGATATTAGCCATTGGTGAATTCTTAAAATTGAATATCGTGACTATTAATTTGATGAGCTACCTCATCCACTTGGAAAGACTGCCGAGGGCAGTTTAAAGGCGAGAAGATTTGATCTTCTCGCCTTTTCTAATGCTTATTTTCTTTTTGTGCTTCCTACTTGCGCAGGGTCAGCTTGGCGATGCACTCGCAGCGCGGGGTCTGCGGCAGCATGTCGACGTTTTCGATGACCCGGACATCGTAAGCCTCGCCCAAAAGGACCAGGTCCTGGGCCAGGGTGGACGGGTTACAGGAAATGTAGACGAAGCTGGCCGGCTTGACTCTGAGCAGGGTCTTGATCAAGGACTTGGCCAGGCCGGTCCGCGGCGGGTCGACGATCAAGGCATCGATTGGCAGACCGTCTTCCTTCAAGCGGGGAAGGAGCTTTTCCACGCTGCCCTGCAGGTATTCTGCGTTTCTGACATGGTTGAGCTCAACATTGTGCTGGGCGTCCAAAACAGCTTCAGGGATGCTTTCGATCCCGACCACCTGCTTGACCTGGTCAGCCGCCAGGATCCCCAGGGTGCCGACTCCGGAGTAAGCATCGATCAAGGTCATGTCCGGCGTTAAGCTGAGCAGCTTCAAGGCTTCAGAATACAGGGTAGCCGTCTGGACCGGGTTCAGCTGGAAGAAGGACCGGGGACTCAAGTCAAACTTCTTGCCCATGATCTCTTCTGTTATCTGGTTCTTGCCCCGGAGCTTGCTGGTCTTGTTCCCCCAGACTTGCGGGTTCTGCCAGTCGGTTTCGTTTTGGTAGACGGAAACGACCTTTGGCAGGCGCATGATCTCGTCAGCCAGCTGCAGCAGATTGTCCAACTTGTGGCCAACAGTGATCAAGGTAACCTGCATCTCCTGGCTGGCTTCCGCCTGCCGGACCACAATAGTCTTAACGCCTGGCAAGTTCCGCCGGCGGTTGGCGATCGGGACGCGGAGCTTGATAATCAGATCCCGGATGGCCCGTTCAGTTGCCTGGGTGTCCTCGCTTTGGGTCGGCATTTCCGGCAGGTCGATCAATTGGTGGGAGTTAGGCGCGTACAGACCCAGGGAAACATGGTGGTTTTCCCGTTCGATCTGGTACTGGGCCTTGGCCCGGTAGTGCCACTGGTCTGGGGCCGGGATGGTGTTCTTGATCTTGTAGTTCTTGTAGCCGCGCGGGTGGTACTTTTCAAGGGCAGAGACCAGATTGTCCTTCTTGAACTTGAGCTGACCCGCGTAAGACAGTTGGGCCAGTTCCAGGCCCCCGATTCTCGGGTCAACGCCGGATGGGAAGGGAACCCGGTCCGAGCTGGCTTCCTTGATCCGGACTAATTCACCTTCCAGGTATTGGGGGTGGTCCTTGACGATCTTGGCCACCACGACTTCGTCTGGCAGGGCGCCGGGGATGAAGATGATCTTGCGCTTGTAGTAGCCGATCCCTTCACCGTTGATCCCCAGCCGCTTGATGGTGATGATGACGTGCCGCTCTTTAGAAGCGTTTTTTGAAAAATGTTTTTTCTGCATGTGAGCCTTCTTCTTTGTCTATTCTTTCTACAATAAAAATAACTGGAAACTTCGTAACATACTATTATACAGGGCTTTTTAAAAGGGGCGCAAGTTTTTCGCAGCTTTTGCGGCAATTTGCTAAGATAGAGTTGCCAGATTTGCCAAAAAAGGAGGAAAAAATGGCCATTATCACGAAAGTTAGTGCACAAAAGCGGCAGGGGCGCTACAATATTTTTTTGGACCAGGAATACGCCTTTTCCGTCAGCGAGAAGACCCTGGCGGAATTTGTCCTGCTCAAGGGCCAGGAGCTTAGCCCCCAGAAGATCAATGAAATCCTGGACTATGAAGCCAGCGCCAAGGCCAGCGACCTGGCAGCCAGATACCTGTCCTACCAGCCCCGGACGGTCAAGGAAGTGACTGACTACCTCAGCCAGCATGAAATTTCTCGGTCAGCGGCCAAGCGGGCCGTTAACGAGCTGACCCAGCTGGGCTACCTGGAAGACGCGGCTTATGCCCGCCTTTTTGTCAAAAATAACCTCCAGGTCGGCAAGAATGGACCAGGGGCTGTCCGCCGGGACTTAAAGAAAAAGGGCGTTGACGATGACTTAATCGAAGCTGCCCTGGCAGACGTGACTGATGAGGAATGGGCCGGGGTTGGCAAGCGCCTGGTCAAGTCACTTTTGGGCCAGCAGGGGAAGATTGCCAAGCGGGAAGTCGACCGCAAGATGCAGACTAAACTGCTCAGCCACGGCTTCTCCGGCTCCCTGGCCCAGGCCGTGACCCAGGATTTAGTCCCGGAAGCAGATGAGGACCAGGAAAGAGCGGCTCTGGCCAAGCAGGGCCTTAAGGCCTACAAGCGCTTCAAGCGCTATGAGCCAGGCGTAAGGGAGCAGAAGATGCGGCAGTATCTGTACAGCCACGGCTTTTCCGGGGATGAAATCAGCGCCTTTTTGGCCGGGGAAATCATTCCTTTAGAAGAACTGGAAGAATACTAGAAAATAGAAAGAAGTAAAGAGATGCAGACAGAAATTAACGAACTTACTTTTATCGGCAAGGCCTTTCCTGACCGGATGATGGATGCAAACGGGACCTTCGCGGCCGCCAACCAGGAACTGGAAGCTGACCCGGCCTTTCAAGCCTTTGTCAAAGAGGCCGGCCTTGCCGGGCAGCGGGCGTCCTTGATCGTTTTTGGCCCGGAAAACTTCATGTACTGGCACGGGGTGATCGCGCCTAAGGATAGCGAAGTTAGCGGCCTGCTCAAGTTTTCCCTGCCAAGCGCCCGGGTTTTCCAAAAAGAAGAGACGGCCAACGCGGCCTATTTCGACCTGCCCCTGAACTTTGAACTGCCCCGCTTTTTGGATGAAGCCGGCGACTTAGGCAGCGACTTCCAGGCTCAGCTGGAGGAGAATCCTAACCCTTATATCCTCCGCCAGCTGGATTTAGGCAGTAAAAAACTGACCAAGAGCCTTTACCTCCCGGTCAGTCAGAATTAGGATTGCTTGATTTCAGCGTCAATGGACAGGTTGTCGTATTCGATATAGGCCCCCAGGCAAGTTGAAATGAACATGACCAAGATGACGAAGCCCATGGAGGTGCCGACGATCCATTCCAGGGGCAAAAGCAGGCGGATCACGATCGTGGCCAGGGTGCAGAGGACAAAGTCCAGGATAAAGTTGGCTACCTGCAAGAGTGGCCGGCGGCGGATGCTGAAGAAGCGGAGAATCTGCTGCAGGAAGCTGTCATAGATATCTCCGGCCAGCAAATTCAAGGGCCGCTGGATCGTGGCCTTGACGGCCAGCATGATGATGGCCCCGACAAAGGCCCCTACAGCCGTGCGGAAGGGGTCAGTCGAGTGCAGGACCAGGGCGTTAAAGCCGATCCCGATGATGGCTAGGCTGCAGATGTAGGGGATCAAGAGCAGGAAAACGAAAACTAACATAATGCGGCGCATTTTCATGGTAAAACACCTCTTTCTACTGGGCTATTTTAACATATTCCCGTAAGATCATATGCTATAATGTAAATATTTAAGGATTTTACGAAAGAGAGTTAAGAAAATGACAAGCGACCCTGCGACCGGCAGCCTGTTTGGCAAACTGAGAAGCCGTTTTTCCAGCAATGAAGAAAGCGGCAAGGACCAGCTGCAGGCAGAAATTGACCAGCTGCATGCCGGCAATGTTTTGACTGATATTGAATATTCGATGATTGAGGGCAGTATGGCTTTCCATGACAAGGTAGCCCGGGAAGTCATGGTGCCGCGGACTGACGCCTTCATGATCGACATTGAGGACGACCTGGAGGAAAACCTGGATGACATCCTCCGCCAGCCTTATTCAAGAATTCCCGTCTACCGCCAGGACAAGGACCAGATCGTGGGTGTCATCCACATCCGTACCATTCTTAGAGAGGCCCGCCAGCACGGCTTTGACCAGCTGACTTATGACCGCTTGATTTCCCCGCCCCTTTTTGCCCCGGAAACGATCGAGCTGGACGACTTGCTGGTGCAGATGCAGACCGGCCAGCAGCAATTGGCCATCCTAACTGATGAATATGGCGGGGTGACCGGCCTGGCCAGCATCGAGGACTTGCTGGAAGAAATCGTTGGCGACATTGACGACGAGGTCGACAAGGCAGAAGTTTTGGTCCGGCAGCTGAATGACCGGCAATTTGACATTTACGGCAAGATGCCTTTGACCGACTTCAACGACCGCTTTGGCACCGACCTGGAAATGGAAGACGTTGACACCCTGGCCGGCTATATGATCACCAAACTTGGCGTGATCCCGGGCAGAGGCGAGCAGCTGGAAGTGCCCCTGGACAACGGCATGGTTTTGACGACCAGAAGAATGCGGGGGTCGCGGCTCTTAACTGTCTTGTTGACCCTGCCAGAAGAAAATTACGAGGAAGAAACTGAAGAATAATGAACAAAGAACTTTTAGACAAAGTAAACAAGCGGCGGACTTTCGCAATCATTTCCCACCCCGACGCCGGTAAGACGACGATTACGGAACAAATGCTGCTCTTGGGTGGGGTGATCCGCAGCGCCGGGACCGTTAAGGCCCGCAAGACCGGGAACTACGCCACCAGTGACTGGATGGAAATCGAAAAGAAGCGTGGGATTTCCGTTACCTCATCCGTTATGCAGTTTGAATACCAGGGCAAGCGGATCAACATCCTGGACACCCCAGGCCACCAGGACTTCTCAGAAGACACCTACCGGACTTTGATGGCGGTTGACGCCGCGGTCATGGTTATCGACTCCGCCCGCGGGATCGAGCCGCAGACCAAGAAGCTCTTCAAGGTCGTGCGGCAAAGGGGAATCCCGGTCTTTACCTTCATGAACAAGCTGGACCGGGACGGCCGGGAACCCCTGGACCTGGTCGCTGAACTGGAAGAAGTCCTGGGCATTGAAGGTGTGGCCATGAACTGGCCGATCGGGATGGGGCAGAGCCTGCTGGGCCTTTACGACCTGGCCAACCAGCGGGTTGAACTCTACCACCCGGAAGAAGGGCAGGACCGCTTTATCGCTTTAGCAGACGGAAAGGCGCCAGCCGGCAGTCCTTTGGCCGATGACCCGCAGTTTGAAGAAACCTTGGGTGAAATCGAGCTTTTGGAAGGGGCCGGGGCCAGCTTTGACCGGGCAAAGGTTTTGGCCGGCCAGCAGACTCCAGTCTTCTTCGGGTCAGCCTTGACCAACTTCGGGGTAGAAACTTTCCTGGAACAATTCGTTGACCTGGCACCAGCGCCAGGCGAGCACGAAGTCAACGGGGATGAAGAACTGAAGCCAGATGATGACGAATTCTCCGGCTTCATCTTCAAGATCCAGGCCAACATGAACCCCCAGCACAGAGACCGGATTGCTTTTGTCCGGGTCTGCAGCGGGGAATTCAGCAAGGGCCTGGACGTAACCCTGGCCAGAACCGGCAAGCAGGTCCGCTTGAACAATGCCGTTGAATTTGAATCCAGTGCCCGGGTCCAGGTTTCTGAAGCCGTGGCCGGGGACATTGTCGGCCTCTACGACACTGGCAACTTCCAGATCGGGGACTCTATCTACGCTGGCAAGCGCAAGCTGGAATTCCCGCCGCTGCCGGAATTTACCCCGGAACTCTTCATGCGGGTTTCACCAAAGAACGTCATGAAGCAGAAGTCCTTCCACAAGGGGATGAACCAGCTGGTTCAAGAAGGGGCTGTCCAGCTCTACCGCAACTACCAGACCGACGACTACATTTTGGGGGCGGTTGGCCAGCTGCAGTTTGAAGTCTTCCAGTACCGGATGAAGAACGAATACAACTCTGAAGTTGAAATGACTTCCATCGGCCACCGGGTAGCCCGTTGGATCAACCCGGACCAGCTGGACCCGAAGATGTCTTCCAGCCGGAACCTCCTGGTCAAGGACCGCTTTGGCAATCCTCTCTTCCTCTTTGAGAACGCCTTTGCTGAACGCTGGTTCCACGACAAGTACCCGGATGTGGAACTGACGGAAAAGTTGTAATGCAAAGAAGCAAGTAAAAACAAATCAGCAAAAGAAGATAGCAAACAAGAAAAACGATGCCGCGAGGCATCGTTTTTTTGCGCATGATTGGTTTGACTGACTAGCATTCAGTCATTTCTGTTTTGCTCTTTGGCAAAAAGTAGTAAACGAGGTCAATGACCGCTTGGGCAAACATTACCCCGGCCATCCAGTACATAGCCATCATCGTCTTGTTGGTAAAGGTGTAGAAGGCGACGATGCCGTACAGTAAGACCCATAAAATCTTCAAGTAAAGGTTGTTGTTCATCATAATTCTGATCCTACAAGTTTTTTAGTGGTGGCTGGCCCCGCTGGTCGCGTCGTGGTGGCCTTCATGACCTGCTCTTGAAGCGGCAGTAACGGCTTCGACCAAGCGGCGGCTGGTCGAAGCTTCAGCCGCGTGGAAGCAGGCACCCATGTCCATGTCTTCAACGTCCATCCCTGGCATGAAGACTTCGCCTGGTTCAACGCCCATTTCTTCTGCAAAGGCGTTGGTGATGGTTTCCATGTCCATCAGCTTGTAGGTCTTGTCCGGATCCTTCGGGTCAACGATTTGGATCTGGGCCATCATGCCGGCATCTTCGTGCTCGATGATGTGGCAGTGGTACATGAAGACCCCGGCGTTTTGGAAGTAGACCTTCAGGCGGACAGTTTCGCCTGGGCCGACTTCAATAGTGTCCTTGTAGACATTGATTTCGTTCGGGTTAGGCTTTTGCCCGTTGCGGGAAACAACCAGGAAGTGGGCCCCGTGGATGTGGAAGGGATGCAGCATCCCTGAAGCAGAGTTGTTGGTGTTTGTTACGTCCCAGTATTCAACTGAGTTCAAGGTCTGCTTCATGTCGATTCTTTCCATGGAGAAGCGGAGACCGTTGATCTTGTCGTGGTCGTCCATGGTTACGTGGCGGACTGGCGCTTCGCTGTTCACAGCCGGGTCGTCCGGAGTGAAGATGTTGAATGGCAGTTCACGGTCGTCTTTTTCAAAGGCGTGGATGCGGAATTCAACCAGCTTGAAGTCGTCAGTGTAGAGGCTGACAACGTCGCCTTCCTTGTAGCCGGCAAAGTCAACGATGACTTGTTGTCTTTCCCCTGGCCCGATCAAAAGCTTCTTAACGTCAATCGGGTGTCTGAGGAAGGAGTCGTCCCCGCCGATTTGCGTCATGGTCAAGTCGTTTTCAAAGTGCAGGCGCCATTCCCGGCGGTCAGACCCGCCCAAGAAGAGCAGACGGACCTTTTGGGTCGTCACGTCAACGTAAGGACGGACCACGCCGTTGATCAAAGGTACTTCACCAAAGACGCCCATCGGGTCGTAGTCAGCCCGGTAGTCGAGCTGGTTGTCGTGGAAGGTCCGGTCTTGCAGGATGATCGGGAATTCGTCAACCCCGTAGTTCTTTGGAATCGGCAGGCGGGCTTCGTTGTCGTCAGTAACCACAACCCCCATGGCCAGGCCCATCCAGACCTGCATGGCCGTTGACGGACATGGGTGGGCGTGCAGCCAGGTCAGAGCGGCTGGCTGCTTGACCGTAAATTCGATGTCTTTTTCTTCGCCAGGGTATACTGGGGCGTGGCAGCCGCCGTCAGTAATTGGTCCCGGAACTTCCATGCCGTGCCAGTGGAATGAAGTGAGGACAGGCAGGCTGTTCTTCAAACGCACGTGGACTCTTTGCCCGGTCTTGACTACCAGGGTCTGGCCCAAAAGGGGAGCGTTGTAGCCCCAGGTCTTGGTCTTCTTGCCTGGCAGGATCTGGCTTTCGCCTTCCTGGGCCTCGATGGTGTAGTAGATGTCATTGCCGTCAACCTTGTCCGGCGCTAAAAGCGGGGGAACGGCCAAAGGCTGGGCCTCAACGCCAGCTGGAATGGTCAGCGGCTTGTAGCCCATGTGGCTCTTATCAAAGTCTTTTTCAGAATAAAAGTAATCCGGATAAACTGTCATGATCAGTGCCTCCTTATTTTTACTAAATCAACAGTTTAAAATTGCTGCTTTTTACACATTCACTTTCTTTTCTAAAAGCGCTTTCCAGTGCTCAAAGGAGATTATAGAACTATTTTTTATAGAAAAATTGACATAGGTCAATTTTGACAATTTTTTTGAAAAAAGGCTGTTTTTCGCAAGTTAATCTGTAATTTTGCTAAAAAACAAGTATTTTTTGAATTTTGCTGAAAAGAATAAGGGAAGAAGACAGGGAAGAAAAAAAGAGCCCAGTGGGCTCTTTTTGCAGGGATTACTTGTCAACGTGGATTTCGACGACCCGGCGGTGCTTGTCAACCGTAAGCTGATAGCTGGTCTGGTCGGGAATCAGCCGCTTGATTACAAATTCGAGTTCTTCCTCGCGGATCTTGCGGTGGTGGTTTTCCAGAACGATCCCAATGGCGATTGGGCTTTCGGTATAAATTACGGTAGTGTTGCCTAAGGAGTAAACTTTCACATAGTTCACGCTCGTAGTATTTAGCTGACTGTGAACTAATTCGGCATAGCTATTAGTGACATCAATTAAGTGCATAAAACTTCACCCGTTTCTATTTGTCTCTGATATTCCCCTCACTTTCATTATAACGCATTCAAGAAAAAACAAGGATCCTTTTTGGATAATCCTTGTTTTTTCTGCTCAGAGATAGTTATTTTTCTTTGCTTGCTTCAGTGACTGGCAAGGCGGGAACTTCTTCGAAAATCGTGATTTCCCCGTCCTTTAAGTCCGCCACTAATTGCTTGGCTTCAGTGTGGTCCAGCTTGTAGTCGGCCACCTTGTCTTCAATTTCTTCCTGGATGACCCGGCGAAGCGGACGAGCGCCCATTTCCGGATCGTAGCCTTCCTCAACCAGCTTGTCCTTGGCCGCGTCGGTAACCTTGATGTGCAGGCCCTGGTCGCTGACCATGGCATTGGTCTTGTCCAAAAGGAGGTTGACGATCTGCAGGAGGTTGCCCTTGCTCAATGGGTGGAACTGGATGATGTCGTCAAAACGGTTCAGGAATTCCGGCTTGAAGTACTGGCTCATCACCTTGCGGGTTTCTTCAGCTTCATTCTTGTTGTTTTCTGCCGCGAAGCCTACGCTGGCCGTCTTGATTCCCTGGCCGGCGTTTGAGGTCATGATGATGATCGTGTCCTTGAAGGAAACAGTCCGCCCTTGTGAGTCGGTCAAGCGGCCGTCGTCAAGAATCTGCAAGAAGAGGTTCAAAACATCCGGGTGGGCCTTTTCAACTTCGTCCAAAAGGATCAAGCTGTATGGGTTGTGGCGGACCCGTTCGGTCAATTGGCCGGCTTCTTCATAGCCGACATAGCCCGGGGCAGACCCAATCAATTTGGAGACGGAGTATTGCTCCATGAATTCGGACATGTCGAAGCGGATCATGGCGTCTTCGCTGCCGAACATCTTCAAGGCCAGCTGCTTGGCCAGCTCGGTCTTGCCGACCCCGGTCGGGCCAACAAAGAGGAAGGAGCCGATTGGCCGGCCGGACTTGTTGAAGCCGATCCGGTTTCTTCTGATGGCCCGGGCCACCTTGTCAACGGCCTCGTCCTGGCCGATAACCTTAGCCTTGAGGTCGCTGGCTAGGTTGATCAGCTGGTTTTCTTCTTGTGCCTGGATGTCGCCGACCGGGATGTTGGTCTTTTCTTCCACGATCTTGTCCATGACCTTGGCCGTAATGGTTGGGGTCTTGTCCGGGTCGACGTTTTGGTCCTTCAGCTTCTCGTATTTTTCGATCTGGTCGCGGTAGTAGGCAGCCTTTTCGTAGTCTTCGTTCTTCAAGGCATCCTGCTTGAGCTTCTCAGCCGCGTCGATTCTTTCCTGGATCTTTTCCTTATCGATGTAAGGGATGGTCAGGTTCATTCTTGACCCGGCTTCGTCCAGAAGGTCGATGGCCTTGTCTGGCAGGAAGCGGTCCTGGATGTAGCGGGCAGACAGCTTGACGGCGGCTTCGATGGCGTCGTCAGTGTATTTGACGTGGTGGTAGTCCTCGTAGCGCTTCTGGATCCCCTTGAGGATCTTGATTGTCTCGTCGATGCTTGGTTCCTTGACTTCAACTGGCTGGAAGCGCCGGGCCAGGGCGGAGTCCTTTTCGATTTCCCGGAATTCCTTGATAGTCGTAGCCCCGACTAACTGCAGCTCACCTCTGGCCAGAGCCGGCTTGATGATGTTGCCGGCGTCCATGCCGCCTTCAGAATTGCCGGCGCCGACGATTTCATGGATTTCGTCGATAAAGAGGATGATGTCCGGCTGGCTCTGCAGTTCCTTGATCAGCTGCTGCATTCTTTGCTCAAACTGGCCCCGGATCCCGGTCCCTTGGACCATGGAAACCATGTTGAGGGAGATGATCCGCTTGTTTTGTAACTTGGCTGGAACTGACCCGTCCACGATGTCCTGGGCCAGGCCTTCAACGACCGCGGTCTTGCCGACCCCGGCTTCCCCGATCAGGACTGGGTTGTTCTTGGTCCGCCGGTTGAGGATTTCAATTACCCGGGCGATTTCCCGGTCCCGGCCGATAACTGGGTCGATCTTGCCCTTCTTGGCCAGAGCTGTTAAGTCGGTCCCGAACTGGTCAAGAAGGGACTGGCCGCCGCCATTGCCGCCCCGGCCCGGGGTCGGGCCGAATGGATTTTGGTTGTTGTAACGGTTTGCGCCATTTGACTGCCCGTTCAAAGCATTGAAGAGGTCGTCAAAGTCGCCGAAAAAGTTGTTATTATTCATTTGATTTCCTTGTTGATTCCTTAACTCTTGGTAGCATTGCTGACATAAGTCTATTTCATTGTTTTGGCCGTTGATCTTCGTGTAAAGATGTATCGAGGCCTGCCGTTGGTGGCAGTTTTGACACAACATGTTAAAATACCGCCTTTCATCAAAGCTCTGCCTAAATTATAGAGCTTAGCACTCTAATTAGTCAAGTGCTAAGACTCGGGGGAGAAAATAGCCGGCCTTTGAGACTTCTTCCTTTAATTTTGACAAAAAATTGCGCTAAAATAATGGACAGGAGGTTGTGACATTAATATGGACTATACTGATATTTTGGAGAAATTGGTCTCAGGCGACTTGCTGGAGTACCAGATCGACCCGCAGAAGGACCCGGAAGATGCGTTTGCTTTCCAGCAGAGCCTGCGCAATTACGGAAAAAACAAGAAAATCACCGGCCGGGCCGGCCGCGGCGGGGTTATTACCTATACTTCGATAGAGAATAAGCCCAAATATTAATGAAAACATTTACAATTAAGTTGTATTGACCTCGAAAACATGTTATTCTTTAAAAGAAACGGTACTTTGGTACCCAATTCTTGATTTTTAAAGGAGATAATTTACGATGGAAAAGAAAGAATTTCACATTATCGCTGAAACTGGTATTCACGCTCGTCCAGCTACCTTGTTGGTACAAGCTGCTTCAAAGTTTGGTTCAGACATCAACCTTGAATACAACGGTAAGTCAGTTAACCTTAAGTCAATCATGGGCGTAATGTCATTGGGTGTTGGCCAAGGTGCAGACGTAACTATCAGCGCTGAAGGCGATGACGAAAAGGAAGCTATCGCAGCTATTGCTGAAACTATGTCAAAAGAAGGTTTGGCTGAATAATGACTGAAACTTTGAGGGGTATCGCAGCCAGTGACGGCGTTGCTGTTGCTCCAGCCTACCTCCTGGTCGAACCGGACCTTTCTTTTGAAAAGAAGTCCGTTGCTGACGTGGAAGCTGAAGTAGCCCGCTTTGATAAGGCAGTTGCCGAATCACAAGCTGAATTGGAAAGCATCCGCAAGGTTGCCGCAGAAAGCTTGGGTGAAGAAGAAGCGCAAGTCTTTGACGCCCACTTGATGTTCCTGTCAGACCCTGAATTCACTGGCCAGATCAGCGCCAAGATCAAGAGCGACGCTGTCAACAGTGAAGCAGCTTTGGATGAAGTTGCCCAAAACTTCATCACTATCTTCCAAAGCATGACTGACAATGCCTACATGCAAGAACGTGCAGCTGACGTCCGCGACGTTTCAAAGCGGATCATGGCGCACTTGCTGGGCAAGGAACTGCCTAACTTGGCAAGCATCGACCACGAAGTAGTTCTGGTGGCTGAAGACTTGACGCCAAGTGACACGGCACAATTGAACAAGAAGTACGTTAAGGGCTTCGTAACTGACCTGGGCGGCCGGACTGCCCACTCAGCCATCATGGCCCGGTCTTTGGAAATCCCAGCTGTTGTCGGGACTGAAAAGATCACCACTTCTGTAGAAAACGGCCAAATGCTGATCGCTGACGGTTTGGATGGGGTGGCTATCGTTGAACCAAGCGAAGAACAAGTGGCTGAATACCGCAAGAAGGGCGACGACTTCGCTAAGCAAAAGGCTGAATGGCGGAAGTTGAAGGACGAACCATCAGTAACTGCTGACGGCAAGCACTTCACGATCGCTGCCAACATCGGTACTCCAGACGACCTGGCTGGCGTTTTGGAAAACGGTGCTGAAGCAGTCGGCTTGTTCAGAACTGAATTCTTGTACATGAACTCAAACGACTTCCCAACTGAAGAAGACCAGTTTGAAGCCTACAAGAAGGTTCTGGAAGGCATGAACGGCAAGCAGGTTATCATCAGAACCATGGACATCGGTGGCGACAAGCACCTGTCCTACTGGGACCTGCCAGAAGAAATGAACCCATTCCTGGGTATCCGGGCCGTTCGTCTGTCCTTGAAAAACAAGGAAATCTTCCGCACCCAGCTGCGGGCCTTGCTGAGAGCATCAGCTTACGGCAAGCTGGGGATCATGTTCCCAATGATCGGTACTTTGGACGAACTTCACCAAGCCAAGGCTGTTTTGGCTGAAGAAAAGGACAAGCTGGTCAAGGAAGGCGTCAAGGTTGGCGACGACCTGCAAGTCGGCATGATGATCGAAGTTCCGGCAGCTGCCGTTCTGGCAGACCAATTTGCCAAGGAAGTCGACTTCTTCTCAATCGGGACCAACGACTTGATCCAATACACTATGGCTGCTGACCGGGGCAACGAAAACGTTTCTTACCTCTACCAGCCATACAACCCGTCAGTTCTCCGCCTCATCAAGCACACGATCGACTCAGCTCACGAAGCTGGTATCTGGTGCGGGATGTGTGGTGAAGCAGCTGGTGACTCAATCATGTTCCCAATCCTGCTTTCCATGGGCTTGGACGAATACTCAATGAGCGCAACTTCAATTCTGCGGATCAGAAACGAAATGAAGAAGCTCTCAACTGAAGAACTCGCTAGCCTGGCTGACAAGGCAACCAAGGAATCATTGACCAACGAAGATAACATCGAACTGGTTAAGAACTTGATGGCTGACAAGTAAAGAGCAAATTAAAAGCGATTAGCGTGAGCTGACCGCTTTTTTCTTGATTAATTAAGAAATTTAAAAGAAAGCCAATTACCCCCCTTCCTTTTTGTAAGTATCCATGCTAAACTATATAGTAAGCAACGAATGTGTGTTCATGCAATCTCATTTTAAAGGAGCGTGGTAACAATGGTAGATTTATATGTTTCTCCAAGCTGCACCTCATGCCGCAAGGCAAAGCAATGGCTTGAACAGCACAATATTCCCTACAAGGAAAGAAACATTATTTCAGATCCTTTGAACCGGGAAGAAATCATTCATGTTCTGAGAATGACTGAAGAAGGCACGGAAGAAATCGTGTCAACACGGTCGAAGGCTTTCCAAGAGCTGAATATCGACCTGGACGACATTTCAATGAATGAACTGATCGATTTGATTGAAAAGAACCCAAGCCTGCTGAGACGGCCAATTATTTTGGATGACCGCCGGATGCAGGTTGGCTACAATGAAGATGAAATCCGCCGCTTCCTGCCGCGCAGCGTGCGCCGGCTGGAAATAGCCCGGGCTAAGCGCCTGGCAGACCAGGATTTTTAATTTCAGAATAGAAAGTTGCAGGCGTTGGCTTCTAGAAGCTAACGCTTTTGCTTTGTTGGCTTTTTAGGTTACAATAACGGTACACATATAAGGAGGGATGAAGATGCGCGTTGAAAAGGTGAATGAGAACACGCTTCGCGTAAGCATGACCCGGGAGGATCTGAACCAGCGGGGCTTGAAGATCTTGGATTTACTCGGCAACCGGGAAAGAGTCCAGGAATTTTTCCTGTCAGTTCTCCGCGAAGTGGACGAGGACAATGACTTTGCCAGCGATGCGCCGGTGACTTTCCAGGTCATGCCCAACGACGGCGGGATCGATCTCCTGATTACCAAGATGAATGCAGGCAGCGACCTGCCGGAAGAAATGCGGCGCTTCTTTGATCCTGAAGCCAATGGGGTCGGAGACGATATGGCGGAAGCGGTTGAGGAAGATGACTGGGCCTTTTCCGACTTGAACCCGGCTGATGACGCTAACACTGAGATGGACCCGGTGATCATGCAGGACCTGGGCAACACCGATGATGAAGACTACGAGGACTACTGGAGTTACCAGGAGACCCATGTTTTAGTCTTTGACGATATCGATGACCTCCTGGCTTTGGCTGACAGCCTCAAGGTTAGTGACCTGGCGTCCAGCGTCTACTACTACAAGCAGCAGTTTTATCTCAAGCTGGCTTTTATGGACGAGAATTACGCGGAAATCAAGCCAGCTGCTGCCTGGGCGATCGCCAATGAATTTGGCCGCCAGGTGTCCGCTGACGAATTCCAGCAGGCCCAAGCCCACGGCCAGTGCCTCTTCCAGCAGGACGCGCTGGGGGCTTTGCGCCGGCAGTTTGCCAGCAAGCGGGCTTAAGAATCCAGATGATAATTTAAGGACTCCTTCGGGGGTCCTTTTATTTTGCCTATTTTAAAAAAATCTCCCCTTTTTGGCGTACTAGTTAATGGGGGATTATTTTGTATGCAGCTTTGTTAAATAAAGAACTGGTCCTGGCCGTCAGTGAGGCCGGCAAGGTCCGGGAGAACCCGGCCTATCTCAACCAGGAAGTCTACCGCTGCCCGCGCTGCCGGAAACCGGTCATCCTGGTTTTATCGCAGAAGGCAGAGCCTTTTTTCAAGCACTACCAGGCTTACCGGGGGCTAGGAGAACAAGAGGAGCACCGGCAGGGGAAAATGCTCCTCAAAGCCGCTTTGACCGCGGCGGGGCTAAATGCGAAAGCTGAAGTGCCGCTGGCTGACGGTGCCTTGCGGGCTGACATTTTGGCCACACCGCTTTTGGCCTTTGAAGTCCAGTGCGCGCCCTTAAGCAAGGGGGAGTTTGCCCACCGGCATGCCCTTTACCAGGCGATTGGGATTAAGGATGTCTGGTTGGTCGGCCGCCGGCATTTTTTAGGGGAAAAGCTAAAGCAGACCCAGCTGATCTTTTTCCGGGAAAACCGGTGCTGGGGAAGCTATTATCTGGAAATCCACCAAGAGGCAGGCTTGATTAGATTGAAGTACCAAATAAGGCAGGCCCCTGTCAGCCAGACCTTGCTGTACCGGCAGGTGGACTTCGCCTTGGACGCGGAAGGAATTGCCGCTTTATGGCACTTTAGGCCCCTTTTGCCCCCGCCTTTGGCCGATGACTGGGTCAAGGAGCGGGACTATCTGGACCAGCAGCTGAAGGAAAAGAGCAAGCTGGGTCAGAAGCTGGGGGAATTGATGTACCTGGCCGGCTACACTGTCTTTACTTTGCCCAAGGAAGCTTTTTCCACTTGGCGCAGGCCGGGGGAGAAAAGCTGGCTCTTGAAATTTTTGCAGCAAAAAACAGCCCCTAAAGGAGAGGCTGGCTATAAGAGATGAAGGTGGCTTACCGGATAATAAAGTGGAGCATTCTCCGTTAGCTGCATCAAGGGTTCAAGGCAGCTGTCTGCGCTGTTTTGGAAAATTTGCAGGAGTTCGTCGTCGCTTAATTCACCATCAAGCAAGAGACCGCTGTCATCGATCTGGTCGTCAAAAATCACGGTTGAAGGCAGGGCCGTGATTTGGAATTTCCTGGCCAGCTGCTGGTCCTGGGCAATGACGTCTTTAAGGCAGGCATCTTTCAAAGTAGATGAAATTTTCTTTGGTTTGATATTGAGGCTTTCCATCAATTCTTCAGCCAAGGCCGGGGAATAAGACCGCTGGCCGTCACTCAAACTTTCCTGCAACTTGAACAAAAAGCTCCTGGCCTTCTTCTTGCCATAAGCGATTTGCACGGCATAGTAAAAGCTCTGGGCGCTGACTGAGGCATTGTGATAATTGGCTAAATTGATGGAAGTGTTGAAGTTCCAGTTCCGCTTGACCATGTCGGCTTTCATGGCTTCCATGGTTACCAGGGGAATGTAATTGACGGAAATTTCAAGTTGCAGTTCTTCCGCCAATAGCCGGATGCGTTTTTCAAGCTGGTAGCAGGATAAACCTAACGGATTGATAAACAGAAAAAGTTCGAACATGGTCGACCTCCAATTTTTGCTTCATCTGCTACTTTAACAAAGCTTTTACTTGAAAACAAAAGAAAAGCTTTCGCCTATTTTTACTTGGCATGCTGGCTGGCCCGGGCAATCTTGCTCTGGTTGTTGGCTGACTTGACCGGCAGGGCAAAGCGGGTCTTAATTTCTGCCAGGGCTTCCTTGATAGCAGCCGGGGAGTCATTTTCAATTTCCATTTCCCAGTCCTGGTAGCCGTCCGGGTAGCTGGTCTGGTCTAAAGTCAGCTCGCAGCCCTTTGGCCCGTCTAAAAGGATCCGCCGGGTCTTGCTCCAGGAAAAAAGGGTCAGCTGGCTGGCTTTGTCTGGGTAATGCTCTAAAAGGTACTGGCCAACATTGCCAGTCAGACTTGGCCGGCCCTTTTTTAAAAGGTCCTCGGCTTCAGGCAGGGTTAAATCATCATTGATTTCCAGGCTTTCATGGTAGGTCTCCTGCAGCTTCTTGACCGGAACCTTGATGGTTTCCTCGGCCCGGTCTTGGAAGCAGCGGATTCTGAGGGCACTGTGGTCTTCTTTTAGCTGCTTGTCCGGGGTGTCAAAATAGTAGTTGCTCTGTTTGAAGTCGCTCTTGACCGGGTAGGCAGCGACGATAGCCTCATAGCTGGCCTGGTCCAGGGCGACTTTGGCTTCAATTTCGCGGTTTTTGCTCATTTTTTAAGACTCCTTTGTTAGATAAAAATTAAAAAGGTTGCGTTGGTGCTTTCGCTAACATCTATGTTAAAATGAATTTGTTTAAGATGGAAGGAAAATGTCTGTGATTACTGATTGGGATACTTTTTTATGGCCATACAATGAAGCCGTAAATGAACTAAAAGCTAAATTCAGAGCTCTCCGGCAGAGTTTCTTGACCAAGGGAGAGCATTCGCCAATAGAATTCGTGGTTGGCCGGGTGAAAACGGTCGACTCCATTAAGGAGAAAATGCAGCGGCGGGTCATCAGCCCGGACGTGATCGAAACCGACATGCAGGACATTGCCGGTATCCGGATCATGTGCCAGTTTGTTGATGACATCTACCGGGTCGTTGACCTGCTCCATGCCCGCGATGACCTGGAAGTCGTCGAAGAGCGCGACTATATCCAAAATGCCAAGCCGTCCGGCTACCGGTCCTACCACATGGTGGTGGCCTACACGGTTTATCTGCCCGAGGGGGCCAAGCGCCTTTTGGCGGAAATCCAGATCCGTACTCTGGCCATGAACTTCTGGGCCACGGTTGAGCATACCTTGAACTACAAGTACCAGGGGGCCTACCCGGAAGATATTTCTGAGCGGCTCAAGCGGACGGCGGAAGCTGCCTACCAGCTGGATGAAGAGATGTCCTCGATCAGAAATGAGGTCAAGGAAGCGCAGAAGATCTTCACCAAGAACAAGGGCAAGGAAAAGTCATGAAAGTAGCTATCGTTCACAATGACCGCGTGACCACCCAGGTGGCGGTCCGGCACCTGCAGGTGCTGCTCGCGGAAAAAGGCATTTTGCAGGACCAGCAGCATCCCGACCTGGTAATTTCTGTCGGCGGTGACGGTACCTTGATCTCTGCCTTTCACAAGTATAAGCAGCAGCTGGACAAGATCTGCTTTGCCGGTATCCACACCGGCCACCTGGGCTTTTACACCGACTGGCGGAACTACGACATGGAGAAGCTGGTTGACGCCCTGGCCAGCCATCCCGTTGAAGAAAACGAGGTGGGCTACCCGCTTTTGGAGATGAAGGTAACCACCAGCTGCGGGGAGAAGCGCTTTTTGGCCTTAAATGAAGCCTCAATCAAGCGGATTTCCAAGACCATGGAAGCTGAGGTCTGGCTCGGGGGCGAGCGCTTTGAGAATTTCCGGGGCGACGGGCTCTGCGTGTCAACCCCGACCGGGTCAACGGCCTACAGCAAGTCCCTGGGCGGAGCGGTAATCCACCCCCGCCTCAAGACCCTGCAGCTGACCGAAATTGCCTCGATCAACAACCTGGTCTTTCGGACGGTGGGCTCGCCCATCGTTATTGCCCCGGATGAGTGGATCACCATCGTGCCGAAGATTTCCGACCGGGCGGTCGTGATCGTCGACGGGGAAAGGATCAGCTTGACCGACGTGCAGAAAGTAGATTATAAAATTGCGGCGGAAGAGATTCGCTTTTACCAGTATGGCCACCACCATTTTTGGGAGCGGGTCAACGACGCCTTCATTGGTGACAGATAGTGCAAGTATACAAAATGATTGTTGCGAAAAATGACCCAGGCCAGCTGAGTCATTTTTTGCTGAAAAAAGGTTTTTCCCGGCGGGCAGTCAACAACTGCAAGAACCACGGCGGGATGATGCTGGTCAACCACCACCGCCGGAATGGCAGCTACCGGTTAAAAGAAGGGGACGTGGTCCACTTTTTGATGGGCCAAGAGCCGGTCAATCCCTGGCTCAAGGTCTCCCGCCTGCCCTTGGACATTGTTGAAGAAACGGCTGACTATTTGGTGATCAACAAGCCGGCCGGCCTTTTGTCGATTCCTTCCGGCTTTCATGCGGAAGACGCGGTAATCAACCGGGTGCTGGCTTACTTTGAAAAGCAGGGGGTCAACCCGGCTTACGTCAAGCCCCACATCGTGACCCGGCTGGACCAGGACACTTCCGGCCTGGTTCTCTTGGGCAAGAACGCCATCGCCCATGACCGCTTCAGCAAGCTGGGCAAGGATACTTTTATCAAAAAGTACCACGCTATCGTGCATGGTAATTTCGCCGAAGGAGATTTAAGCGGTCTGATCGACAAGCCCCTGGCCCGGGTGGGGGACACGGTCAAGCGGGAGGTCAATCCAAAGGGGCAAAGGGCCTTGACTGAATACCGGGTCCTTGACCAGGTCCCGGGGGCCAGTTTAGTTGAACTCCGCCTGTTGACCGGTCGGACCCACCAGATCCGGATCCACATGGCTTCTATCGGCCATGTCCTTTACGGAGACGACCTATACGGGGCCAGGGATGCTTTTGCCCGCCAGGCCTTGAACTGCTTCTACCTGTCCTTCCCCAACCCCTTCAGCGGGGAAGAGCGGGAGATTGAGATTCCCGACCCAGGCGACATGCAGGGCTTGTGGCAGCAGCTGAAGCAAGAAGCAGGGAAATAAATTAGCAGCAAAATAACAAAACAATAAAGTCAAAAAAGGAGACAGGCCGGCCTGTCTCCTTTTCTTATTCATCTGTTATCTATTTTTACGCGTTTGAGATTACTGCCCAAGCCAGGCCCCCGAGGGCACAGATGGCTAGCAGCGGCAAAACTACTGAGCTGAGCAAGGCAAAGGCCAGGCCGACCCCGATCAAAAAGATCAGAACCCGCCAGAGGGCCACGCCCATCTTCCAGCAGAGCCATAAAATAAAAAGTAAGCAAAGCAAACTTAACATGTTTATTCACCGTCCTCTAGCTTGCTATCCTTAAGCGATAATCATAGCATATTTTCGCGTGAATACGAGGATTACGCAAATACCAGACCGCAGATGATGACGATGATCCCCAAAACAATCCGGTACCAGCCGAATGGCTTGAAGTCGTGGGTCTGCACGTACTTCAGCAGGAACTTGATTGACAGGTAGGCCACGATGAAGGAAACGACCATGCCAACCAAGAGGATAGCTAGCTGGTTGCCGACAAAGACGTGGCCGGCCTTGAAGAACTTGAACAGCTTCAAAAGCGACGCCCCGAACATGGTCGGGATAGCCAGGAAGAAGGAGAACTCAGTTGCCACGTAGCGGCTTGACCCGATCAGCATGGCCCCCAGAATAGTTGCCCCAGACCGGGAAGTCCCCGGGATCATGGACAAAATCTGGAAGCAGCCGATCAAGAGGGCGGTCTTATAGCTCATCTTGTTTAAATCAGTCAAGCTCGGCTGCCGCTTGGCGTAGTAGTTTTCCAAGACGATGAAGAGGATACCGTAGATGATCAAGGTGGCGGAAATTACCTGCCAGGAGGTCATGTTTTCTTCCAGCCAGTCATTCAGCGGCAGGCCGATGATGATTGACGGCAGGACAGCCGCGATGACCTTGAACCAGATCTGCCAGGTCTGCCCTTTTTCCCGCTTGCTCTTTGACGGGGCAAAAGGATTCAGCTTGTTAAAGTAGATCACGATGACGCTCAAGATGGCCCCCAGCTGGATGACAACCATGAACATGTTGATGAAGCTGGTTGGCTGGTCTAACTTGATGATGTAGTCGGCCAGGTAGAGGTGGCCAGTTGAGGAGATCGGCAGAAATTCCGTAACCCCTTCGATGATGCCGAGAATGATGGCTTTGAAAATGTCTAGCATGTTACTAAAAAAATACTCCTAATTTAATCAGTGAATAAAACTCTGGTGCCTTCTGGAACCGCGATGTCCTTTTCCAGCGGGGTCAAGGTCCCGTCGCTTTGCCGCTGGTAGAGGGTAGCGTTGTTGCTGTTTTGGTTGGCGGCAACGACGTACTTTTCCTCCGCGTCCCAGTTGAAGTCCCGCGGGAATTCGCCAAAAGTTGACACCCGCTGGACCAGCTTCAGGGCCTGGTCCGGCAAAACGGCAAAGACGGCGATGGAATCGTGGCCGCGGTTGGACACGTAAAGGAACTTGCCGTCACTTGACAGGCGGATGGCCGCCGCCCCGTTGTGCTGGTCCCAGCTTTCCGGAATGGTTGAGTAGGTGGCCAGGGACCGGAACATCCAGTTTTCTTCGTCAAACTTGACTGCGTTGACCTGGCTGGAAAGTTCACCGGCCACGTAGAAGTACTTGCCGTCCGGTGAGAAGGCCAGGTGGCGGCTGCCGAAGCCGTCTTCGTTTTGGTAGCTGGCCAGGTGGGTCAGCTTTTGCCCGTCAAAGCCGTAGAAGTCGACTCTGTCTTGGCCCAGGTCGCAGGAAACCAGGTGCCCGCCCGGAGTTTCATCAAAGTAGTGCGGGTGAGCGCCGGCTTGTTCAGGCCGCGGCCCTAAAGCCTTGTTTTCATGCTTGACCTGGTCAAGCAGGGTCAGCTGCCCCTGGTCATCATAGCTGATGACGGCCAGGACCCCAGTGTGGTAGTTGGCCGTGTAGAGCAGCTTTTTTCCCTTGTTGATGCCGATGTAGGCCGGAGAAGACCCCTCGTGCAGCAGCTGGCTGACCAGCTTGCCGTTTGCAAAGGCCGCGATGCCCCCCTGGCCGTTTTCATTCTTAATGGTAAAAATGAACTGGCCGTCTTTTTGGAAATAGGTTGGCCCGCCGACTTCAACGACGTTTCTTCTTTGTTCCAGATGGGCCTGGTCACCGGAGCCGATAAAGTCAAACTGGTAGATGCCGGCTGACTCGTGCTTGGTGTAGCCGCCAATTAAAATATGCAATTTAAACCTCCTTATTTACTCCACAATAACTCTAGTTTAAATATTAAGCTTATCTTTAGCAAATGTCGATAAGAGATAGTCGTCCGTAAAGAATAATTAACAATTCTTTTCTTCTTAGCTTTAAGTTCCCGGTGAGTATGTTAGAATTTAACCAGGTGATAAAAATGAAATGGATATCTACAATTAAAGCAATCGGACCAAACGCGATCAGTGAAAAGGACCGCGTCGTAATTTTGTTTGGCCAGACGGCCAAAGATGAACTGCAGGACGTTTCCGTCATCCAGGCCTTTGATGATGAACAGGCTGCCCAGGCAGTCGTTCTTAAGAAGGGCGATACGGTGACCATTGACGGGACGACCTTTTTGATCAACTATGTTGGCCCTATGGCGGTCAGCAACTTGCGGGCCTTGCATCACGCCAGCCTCTTTTTCACTGACAAAGTGCCAAAGAAGCCGATGTCCAACGCCCTCTACCTGGACTTGCCAGAAGACCAGGAAATGCCGAAGTTCAGAGTCGACGACGAAATCGTTTACGAACACCTGTAGGCTGGATTAATGAAGAAAAGAGACACGAGCCTCTTTACGGACTGGGTGCTTAACAACCGCTTCAGCGTCGGCTTGATCAATGTGCTCTTGGTCCTGGTGATCGTGCTGGTCTTTAACAAGATTTCCTTTATCTTGAATCCGGTCAACACCTTCATCAGCGCCATCCTGCCACCCCTTTTGGTGGCCATGGTCCAGTACTATCTGATGGAGCCGGTGGTTGATAAGCTGGAAGAGAAGTTCAAGGTGCCGCGGACGGTCACCATCATGGTGATTTTTGCTATAGTCACGGTCTTCTTGATCTGGGCCATCAATTCCCTGATTCCGGTCGTCCAGAGCCAGATTGACTCCTTAGTCAAGAACTGGCCCACGATCTGGAAGAATTCGACCAACGCGGTTGATGAGCTCCTGCACAGTCCGAAATTCAGCGGCCTGCGCGATTCTCTGCAAAAGCAGATGACTTCTTTGCAGAAGAATTTCAGCAAGAGCATGGGGTCAACCGTCTCCAACGCCCTGGGGAATTTAACCAGCGCGGTCACCGTAGCGACAGCCGTCTTCACGACCCTGGCCACAGCTCCGTTTTTGCTCTTCTTTATGCTGAAAGACGGGCACAAACTGCGGCCTTTTCTGGTCAAGTTCGCTCCCCAGCGCTGGGAGCAGGCGACCAGCAAGTTGCTGCATGAAGTCAACCAGGCTGTGTCTTCTTACGTGATCGGCCAGGTTTCCGTGGCTATCTGCGTGGGGATCATGTTATTCATTGGCTATACGATTATCGGCGAGCCTTACGGGGCAGCCCTGGCGATCTGTTCTGGCTTTTTGAACCTGATCCCTTACTTTGGGACCTTCATCGGTTTGATTCCGGCCTTAATCATCGCTTTAGTGACTGATTTGTCGATGGTAGCCAAGGTCTTAGTGGTTTTCTTTATTGAGCAGATCATTGAAACCCGGGTCATCAGCCCGCTGGTTGTCGGCAACCGCTTGAAGATGCACCCGGCGACGACGATTATCGTCATGCTGGGGGCTGGCTCAGTCTGGGGCCTGTGGGGCGTGATCGGCGGGATTCCGATCTACGCGGTGATGAAAATCCTTTTGACCCATGTCTACCGGTACTACCGGAAGGTTTCCCACCTTTATGACGACAGTTTCCAGGATGAAGCAGACCAGGCTGGACGAGAAGAAAAGGAAAGGAAAGGAAATAAATGACCAACCATATTGTTTTGTTTGAGCCGGAAATTCCCGACAACACGGGCAACATTGCCAGAACCTGCGCGGGAACCAACACGGTGCTGGACTTGATCGAGCCCTTGGGCTTCCACCTGGACGACAAGCATCTCAAGCGGGCCGTTTTAGACTACGGCGGTGAAGTTGAAATCCGCCGCCATGACGACCTGCGGGCATTTCTGGCTACTTTGCCGGACAATGCCGAGATGTACTTGATCTCCAAGTTCTCCAGCAAGGCTTATACTGACGTCGACTACACGGACGAAAGCAAGGACTACTACTTTGTTTTTGGCCGGGAAACGACCGGTTTGCCGGAAACCTTCATGCGGCAATACGCGGACCGCAATCTCCGCATTCCCATGTCCGACAAGATCCGGGCCTTCAACCTGTCCAATTCGGCAGCGATTGTAATTTTTGAAGCCCTGCGCCAGCAAGGCTTTCCCCACATGGAAAAGTCCCACCACTATGAAAACGACAAGCTCAAGGACGACTACAATCGTCCTGGCCGCTACCAGCGGAACCTGCCCAAGCATTAGTGGCTAAAAAGAAATTTATGAGGTAAAATCATGGAATTTAACAAGCAGACCCCAATCATCGTTCGTGCCTTTCACTATGACCTGCTCGATGAGCCAGAAGAAAAGAACGAAGTCAACGTAGCCATCCGCCAGGTTGTCGCTACGGGCGAAGACGGCGTTGAAGATGCCGGCGAGGCAGGCGGCTACTACGAAGTAGCCGTTGTCTACGACGTTACGCCAGACGAAGACAACATCATCGAAATCAGCGGGGTCAACACCCAAGTCGTTCAGCTTCTGGGCTACCACGGCGACGGCCAGGACCTGGACCAGGAAACCTACCGTTTGCTCAGCCGGCCGCTGGTTGAATACATCGAAACTTTGACTTACGAAGTTAGCCAGGTCGCCTTGGATGAACCGATCAACTTGGACTTTGAACCTAATTTCTAAGGATTGAGCAGGTGAAGAAATGCCTCGAAAGAAAAGGCAGGCTAATCGTAAAAACAAAAATAAAAAGAAAACAGAAGAATCTTTGAGCTGGGTGGTTACCGGGATCGTCTTGATCCTGGTAGCCATTTTGGCGTTATTACGCTTTGGCTGGTTGGGCAAGGAACTGGCTAATCTTTTGCGGCTCTTGATTGGGGACAGCTATCTTTTAGGCGGAGCCTTCCTGGCCATTTTGGGCCTGGTCATGCTGATTTACGGGCAGCCGCCCCGCTTTGGCTTTAAGCGGACAAGCGGCTTGACTTTGGCTTACCTGGGCCTTTTGTACATTTTGGCCAGCCGCTTTTTCAATGTCAGAAGCGTCCACAGCGAATTTTTGCCCGCCTTCAAGAACGTGATCTTTGAAGAACTGGCCCGGGCCAATGTCACCGTCAGCGTCGGCGGGGGCTGGATCGGGAGCTTCCTGTACGGGATCTTCTACCAGCTTTTAGGCCAGATTGGCGGCCTGTGCCTGGCTGTTTTGAACATAATCAGCGGGATCTTGATGTTCTTTGACGTCAAATTCCGCTCCCTGGTCGCTGCTTTTCAAAAAATCAGCCGCTCCTTTATCCGGCAAAGCAAGGATGGAGCCGGCCAGCTAAAGGAAAAGTACTCTGAATACAGGGAGCAGCAAAAAAAAGATCCCAAAAACCGGGAGAAGCTGACCGACTCTTGGCAGTATAGCGAAGAAGTCAAGCCGGAGAAAAAAACAAGGCAAGAGAAGGCAGAGAAGCAGGCAGCCAAGCCTTCCCTGCCGGAAATCCAGGTGGCAGAGCAGCACCCTGACCCGCCGGTCACTCATTCACTGGAACTGGATGACCCGCCCAAGCCCCGCAGCCAGGCTGAAGATGACCAGAAGATGATTTTGGCCGACCAGCAGGTTGACCATGGTCTGGACAAGAGCACGGTCAGCTATGATGACAACTACCAGTTCCCGCCCCTGTCTCTGTTAAAGGCCGTCCAGGCCAGTGACCAGTCCAGCGACAAGGATAAAATCAAGCAGAGCACGGCTATTTTGGAGGAAACCTTCAAGAGCTTCGGGGTGGAAGTCAATGTTAAAAAGGCTATCTTAGGCCCGACCATCACCCGCTACGAAGTCCAGCCAGCCGTCGGGGTCAAGGTCTCCCGGATTGTCAACCTGGCCGATGACTTAGCCCTGGCCCTGGCGGCCAAGGACATCAGAATTGAAGCCCCGATTCCGGGCAAGCCTTATATCGGGATTGAAGTGCCTAACCAGAAGGCCCAGTCCGTGGCTTTTAAAGATGCCATGGAGCACCAGGACCAAAAGGCCAAGGACCATCCTTTGATGGTGCCTTTGGGCAAGGACGTGACCGGGCAGATCATCAGCGCTGACTTGACCAAGATGCCCCACCTGCTGGTGGCCGGGTCAACCGGGTCCGGTAAGTCCGTGGCCATCAACACGATCTTGACCAGTATCTTGATGAAGGCCCGGCCGGATGAAGTCAAGCTGGTTTTGATCGACCCGAAGATGGTCGAATTGTCAGTCTACAGCGGGGTTCCGCACTTGATGATCCCGGTTGTCACTGACTCCCGCCTGGCTTCCAAGGCCCTGAAAAAAGTCGTCGACGAAATGGAGCGGCGCTACAAGCTTTTTGCTGCCGGCAGCGTCCGCAATATGGGCGAATACAACCGCAAGGTGGCTGAGAACAATAAGGATACCAGCCGGCCGGTAATGGAGCCTTTGCCTTATATTCTGGTCGTTGTTGACGAATTGAGCGACTTGATGATGGTCGGCGGCCACGACGTGGAAAACTCCATCGTCCGCCTGGGCCAGATGGCCCGGGCCGCCGGCATCCACATGATCCTGGCTACCCAAAGGCCGAGTGTGGACGTCATCACCGGTTTGATCAAGGCCAATGTGCCGTCAAGAATTTCCTTTGCCGTTTCCAGCGGGGTCGACTCCCGGACTATTTTGGACCAGGTCGGCGCTGAAAAGCTGCTGGGCAGGGGGGACATGCTCTACCTGCCGATCGGGGCCTCCAAGCCTGACCGGATTCAAGGGGCCTACATCGATGTCGATGAGGTCGAAGCCGTCGTTGATTGGGTCAAGGGCCAGCAAAGCGCTGAATACGACGAGAAAATGATTCCCCAGGCCGGGGATGATGACGAAAGCAGCGATGACGACGTTGACGACGAGTACTACCAGCAGGCAGTGGACCTGGTCCGCCGCCAGCAGTCAGCCAGCACCTCCATGCTGCAGCGGCGGTTCAGAATCGGCTACAACCGGGCTGCCCGCCTGATTGACGAGCTGGAGGAGCACGGGGTAGTCGGCCCGCCGGAAGGCTCCAAGCCGCGCAAGGTGCTTTTGCCGCCTGAAGGACAAGAAGAATAAAAATAATGAACGAAGAAAATATCAGCATTCAAAGCAATCAAAAATTCACCAGCGGCAACCTGGGCCTGTTCGTCCGCCTGCCGCTGACCAAGCACAACATGTCTATGGCCAGCCTGCTCTGCCGCATGCAGATGAACGAAAGCGAACTCTTTCCGGATCCCGGCCTCCAGCAGGTCGAATTGCAGCAGCGCTACTCCTTCCAGTTTGAAGCAGTCGTGCAGCTTTTTGGCAAGGAAATGGTCATTTCTTACCTGGCCAATTTCGTTGAGCCCCAGGAAATCCTGGACCCGGACTACAACTACCGGCAGATAGCAGAAACTTTTGCTGGCCTGGCCACCCGGCCCTTGATTACGCCCAGCTCTGTCCAGCTGGCCCAAAGACAGCTGGAAGAAGAATACCAGGAGCTCATGGCTGAGCCGAGCAACGCGGCTTTAAGCGCCTTTTTCAACAACTGGTACGCGGACCAGCCAGATTACGCGGCCAGCTTCATCGGCTCGATTGAAGATATTACGAAAGCGACCAGCCAAGAAGTCCGCCGCTTTGCCGATGCCATCAAGACCCAGGCCAGCTGCGTATTTGGCCATGTCTATGATGCCCGCCAGGTTAAGCGCCTTTTGCAAAAGAAGCTGCAAGAAGAAGGCTGGCCGGGCCTGGCCTTGGACTTTGGCAGCCGGGACTTATTGATTTCGGCCCCGGACTTGCGGATTGAGAAAACAGACGAGCAGGGCAAGCAGCAGGCCCAGCTTTTCCTGGGCTATGCCTACAAGGGCCAGCCCAGCCTGCAGGATTTGGCCACGGGGACGGTCTTGCGCCAATACTTGACCGGAGACCAGTCCTCCCGGCTCTTCAGCAAGGTCAGGGAGGAAAACGGGGCGGCTTACGCGGTGGAAAGCAACTGGTATGCTGACAATGCCCTCTTCTTGGTCAACGCCGGCCTGGATCCGGACAAGTTGGACTTAGCCCGGCAGATCATCGGCAAGGAGATGCAGATGGTGGCTGACGGCCGGATCGATCCGGGCCTGCTCAAGCAGAGCCGGCAGGCGCTGGCCAACCGCCACTTGCTCAACCAGGACCATGCCAGCTGGCTTTTAGCCAAAGACCTCCGCTACAAGCTCCATGCCGACTACGAGGACTTTGATATGATGGCCGCGGTCAGCCGGGTGACCAGCGGCCGGCTGGCTGACTTTGCCCAAAAGCTGTATCTGAATGAAAGCTATGTATTAAAATGATCAAACCAGAAATTATCAGAAAAGATTTCCCTTCCGGCTTCAAGGCCCAGGTGATCCGGCGCAAGGGTTTTAACCAGCGCTTTTTCGGCATTATCGTCGATTTCGGCAGCGCTGATTCCCAGCCCGTGCCCGGCCTGGCCCACTTTTTGGAGCACAAGCTTTTTGCCGCGGAAGAAGGCGACTTGTCCCTGGAATTTGAAAAGATGGGGGCCAGCGTCAATGCCTTTACCTCTTTCAATGAAACCATGTATTACGCCAGCGGGCTCAAGAATGTTGGCCCCATGATCGACCTGCTCTTCAAGCTGGTTGGCCAGCCCTACTTTACCGATGAGAATGTGGCCAAGGAAATCCCCATCATCCAGCAGGAATTAGCCATGTACCAGGATGAGCCTGACTGGATCCTGGGCGACCGGCTCCTGCGGGGCATCTATGGTGACTGCAATTTGGCCATCGACGTGGCCGGGACCAAGGAATCGATTGCCAGCGTGACTAAGGAAAAGCTCCAGGCTGCTTATGATGAAAACTACGTGGCCGCTCGCATGTCCTTTGTTGCCTGCGGGGACTTTACCGACAACCAGGTCAAGAGCATTCTTAGACAGGCCATGAAATTGTCAAACCAATACCTGCGCCCGGGCAAGCCGCAAAAAGAAGCGGACTTGGTGCCCTTTTTGCCAAGCGGGCAGGACTGGAACCTGATCGGCGGGGAAGTGCCCCTGTTTATGGTGGCTATCCCTTTGCCAAACTTTAAGAAAGTTTTAGCAAGTCGGGATATGAGTCAAATTTTGCTGGAAATCATGCTAGAATCAAAGCTAGGTGCCGCCAGCCACTGGTTTGCCAGCGCCAGACAAGCCGGCCTGGTCAGCCAGCCACTCCAGATCAGCGTAACTTATACCCGGCAGGGGGCCTACGCGGCCTTGCTGGGGATGAGCCCGGAAGCAGAAGAGCTGCTGGACCAGATCAAGGCAGAACTGGCGCCAGACAAGCTTTTTTCCAAAAAGCAGGAAATGGAAATGCGCCAGCTCTTTGAGATTCACAAAAGAAGCTGGCTGGCCCAAACCGTGCGCAGCCTGGACAATTTGTCGGGTTTTGCCGTGGAGATGGCTGAAGAAAGCCTGGGTGAGGAAGACTTGTTTGCCAATGTTGAGCAGATGCAGGCCATGAATTTTGCCGACTACCGGGCCTACTGCCAGGAGCTTTTCAAGGGCGCCAGCATCAACACGGCCCGCCTGCTTGAGGAGCATGACCAATGAAGCGAGCACTGATTTTCGGGGCAACCGGCGGCATTGGCCAGGCCATTGCGGCCCGCCTGGCTGAGTCTGGCTGGTCCATGTACCTGCACTGCAACCGCAACTGGGAAGAGGCCAGCGATTTGGCCAGGACTCTGGCGGAAAAGCATTCCTTGCAGGATTTCATGCCGATCAAGCTGAACTTTTTAGCAGGCGACGACCAGCTCAAGAATTTTGCCAGCAGTCTTTTGCCCGTCAACGCGGTCGTTTTTGCCCAAGGGATCACCAACTATGACTTCCTGGGCAGCCAGAGTTCCCAGGTCATTGACCAGATCATCAAGGTCAATTTGGAGAACCCGATCAAGCTAACCAAGCTTTTGGAAAGCCAGCTTTTAAAGCAAGAGCACAGCCGGATCGTCTACCTGGGCTCAGTTTACGGGGGCCAGGGCAGCGCCATGGAAGCAGTCTACAGCGCGACTAAAGGCGGGATCAGCCGCTTTGCGCAGGCCTATGCCCGGGAAGTTGCCGCCAGCCGCTTCACGGTTAATGTCGTTGCCCCAGGGGCGGTCAACACGGCCATGAATGCCATGTTTTCCCCGGAAACCTTAAAAGAGCTGGCAGAAGAAATTCCGGCCGGCCACCTGGCCAAGCCCAAGGAAATTGCCTACTGGGTTGACTGTCTGCTTAACCCTGAGAGCGACTACCTGACCGGGCAAACGATTTATGTCAGTGGCGGCTGGCTGGAATAGGGCGACACATCCGCGGCTATTGTGCTATAATTTATAAACGAATTTTAAAGTGATTGAAGAGGTTAATAATGTCAGGCATTGGAGAACAACTACGTAAGGCAAGAGAGGCCAAGGGCCTTTCAATTTCCGATATTGAGAAGGCTACGAAGATCCAGAGCCGCTACCTGGAAGCAATCGAAAACAGCGATTTCGACAAGCTGCCAGGCGACTTTTACGTCCGGGCTTTCATCCGCCAGTACGCGCAAATCGTCGGCTTGGACGGCAAGGAATTGCTGAGCCAGTACCAAGGCGAAGTTGCAAATGAAGTCACGAGCGAAGTCAGCCAGCCGGCAGCAAGCAGTCCGGCTCAAGAAGTTCATGAGGAAGCTCATGAAGAAGAAGCAGCTCCAGTAGAGCCGGCCAGAATCAGTGCCAGCCGGCCAGCCAAGCGGGAAGCTGCCGAGAAAGCTCCTAAGGACGCCAAGTGGCGCAAGCTTGTGCCCCGCTTGGCCCTGGGCTGCGGGATCGCCCTTTTGCTTTTGATCGGGGGGATGGTCTTTGCCAACATGAAGAAGACCGGGTCAAGCAGCCAGAAGGAAAATGCTGGCTCCAGCGTCACGATTACTTCCAAGAAGTCTTCCAGCAAGAAGAGCTCATCAGCTTCTTCTTCATCCAAGAAAAAGAAGACCAGCTCAATCAAGGTTGCTTCACTTGGCGGCTCAAGCTACCGGGTAACTGGCATCAAGTCCAGCACGCCATTGGTAGTCCGGTCAAGCAAGCAAAGCATCTACTACTACGTTTCCGTTGACAACGTGATCACCAACCAGGGGACCCTGCAAAGCGGTGAAAAGCACACGGAAACTGTCAAGAAGGGGCAAACTTTGATCGTTTACCTGGGGACTGATACTGGCGTGACTGTAACTGTTGGCGGCAAGAAGATTCCGTTCACTCCAATCAACGGCACGACCCGTTTGACTATCTACCTGGGTGACAGCTCTGCTTCAGCAAGCAGCTCCGCGGCAAGCCGCACGACTAGCACCAACACTAACACCAATACCAGTACGAGCTACAGCAGCCGGGCAAGTTCCAGCGTGCAAAGCTCAGCTTCCAGCCGGCCAGCTGCTTCCAGCTCCAGCGTTAAATCAAGCTCACAAGCTTCATCCAGCGCTGCCCCAAGCAGCCAGTCATCAGCTGCTCCATCATCATCTGCCGCTTCCAGCAGCAAGCAATAAGAGAAGAATGACCATTAATTCTTAAAAGTGAGGAATTTAAAGCAATGAATTTACCAAATAAACTGACTGTTTTCCGAATCTTTTTGATTCCTGTCTTCATGATCCTGCTGATTGCCCAATGGCCAGCCGGCTCATTCACCCTGGCAGGGACTGAAATTCTGTGGAGCCGGGTGGTGGCCATGATCGTCTTTGCCGTTGCTTCCGCAACCGACTGGTTTGACGGTCACATCGCTCGCTCCCGGGGACTGGTAACCAACTTTGGTAAGTTTGCTGACCCGCTGGCGGACAAGATGCTGACCATGACGGCCTTCATCTTCATGGTTGCATTGAATCTGGCTCCAGCCTGGGTGGTAGCCATCATCGTCTGCCGGGAACTGGCTGTGACCGGCCTGCGCCTGATCGTGGTCGAAAACAACGGCAAGGTCATGGCGGCTGCCATGCCTGGCAAGATCAAGACCACCTGCCAGATGCTGTCAATCATCTTCCTGCTCTTTGGCGACATCTTCCACCTGGGCACCATCCTGCTCTACCTGGCTCTGATCTTCACGATCTACTCCGGCTACGACTACTTCCATTCTTCATGGGATGTCTTCAAGGGTTCAATGTAAGCATTTAGAAAATCACTATTCTTTAAAAATGAGTATCAGCAAGGTACTCATTTTTTATTTTTTAAGTCAGATTGGGGAAAAAAGGGCTTTTTTCTTGTACTAGTAAGTGGAGAGGAAACAATTTGAACGTTAGTTCGGATTTTTCTTGCTTTTTACCAGGCCTTCAAAGTATAATGTTTATTAGTAAGTTTCCAGGAGGGAAAAAATTGGCTAAAGATGAAAAACAAGCGGCTCTTGAAGCGGCTTTAAAGAAAATTGAAAAGAACTTCGGTAAAGGCGCGGTCATGCGGATGGGCGAGAAGGTCGACACCCAGATCTCGACTGTTCCGTCAGGCTCACTGGCCCTGGACGCGGCCTTGGGCGTGGGAGGCTACCCGCGGGGCCGGATCGTGGAAATCTACGGGCCGGAATCTTCCGGTAAGACGACCGTTGCCCTGCACGCCGTAGCTGAAGTGCAGAAGCGGGGCGGCACGGCGGCCTACATCGACGCGGAAAACGCCATGGACCCGGCTTACGCTGAAGCCTTGGGCGTGGACATCGACCAATTGATCCTGTCTCAGCCAAACACTGGGGAAGAAGGGCTGCAAATCGCGGACACCTTGATCTCCAGCGGGGCCATCGACATCGTCGTGGTCGACTCCGTTGCCGCCCTGGTGCCGCGGGCCGAAATCGAAGGTGAAATGGGTGACTCCCACGTCGGTCTCCAGGCCCGCCTGATGAGCCAGGCCTTGCGCAAGCTCTCCGGGACGATTGCCAAGACCAAGACCATTGCCATCTTCATCAACCAGATCCGGGAAAAGGTCGGCGTCATGTTTGGTAATCCCGAAACCACCCCAGGTGGTCGGGCGCTGAAGTTCTACTCAACCATCCGGCTGGAAGTCCGCCGGGCGGAACAGATCAAGCAGTCCACCAACGTTATCGGTAACCGGGTCAAGATCAAAGTGGTCAAGAACAAGGTTGCTCCGCCATTTAAGGTAGCTGAAGTCGACATCATGTACGGGCAGGGGATCTCCCAGTCCGGCGAACTGCTGGACATGGCTGCTGACCAGGACATCGTCGACAAGGCCGGGGCCTGGTACTCCTACCACGGTGAAAAGATCGGCCAGGGCCGGGAAAACGCCAAGCAGTACCTGGAGGAACACCCGGACGTTTCCGAGGACATCCAGACCCAGGTCCGCAAGGCTTACGGAATCGATGCTGAATCTCTGGAAGAAAAGGAAAATCCGGAGAAGGTCAAGGAACAGCGGGCTAAGAAGGCAGCTCCTGGCGAAGAGAAGCCAGCAGAGCCGCCAAGTCCGGAAAAGACTGATAAGTAGGTAGTTTTTGGCCAATAAAAAGATTGCCAGCAGAGGCCTGGCAATCTTTTTTGTTTCCGCAAATGCAGCTAAGGAATTGACTTGACCAAAAATGTAACATATGATTAGTAATGTGTGAATAATTCTAAATACAAAGGCGACGTAACTCATGATGAATAATACTATATTTCTTCTCGCAACAGTCGCTGTAATTTTTCTTATTTCACTTGTCGTGGGATGCCTGATTGGTTATGCCATCCGGAAGAATGCCTGGGAAACCAAGGCGGAAAACGCCCGGCAGAGCGCGGAGGCAATTTTGGCCAAGGCGAAAGCCGAAGTCGAAGCAGCCAAGGCTGAGGTCCAGGCGCAGAAGCAGGCCGCTGAAGCCGTTAAGCGGGATGCTGAAACGGAGAAGAAGGCCAAGATCCTGGAAGCCCAGGAAGAAATCAGGGATTACCGGCAGAAGGTTGAAGACGAGCTGAACAGGCGCCGCGCAGAAGCGGCCCGCAAGGAAAACCGCCTTCAGCAGAAAGAAGATGCCCTGGATCACCGCAGCAGCCTGCTCGATGACCGGGAGAAACAACTCACACAAAGGAAAGACCAAATCAAAAAGCAGGAAGAAAAAGCCGCTGGTTTGCTGGAAGAAGCGCACGGGCTGGTCGAGAAGCAGAATGACAAGCTGCTGGAAATCTCCCACTTAGACGAAGAAGAGGCCAAGAAGATTGTCCTGGCCCAGGTCTCCGACCACCTGACCAAGGAGAAGGCGGAGCTGATTCGGGCTAACGAGGAAGAAATCAGTGCCAGAGCCGACCGCTTTGCCCACCAAATCATCGTGGATGCCATCCAGAGCAGCGCGGCGGATACGGTCGCGGAAACGACCGTGTCAGTCGTGGACCTGCCAAACGATGACATGAAGGGGCGGATCATCGGCCGCGAAGGCCGGAACATCCGCTCTTTTGAAGCCATGACTGGGGTAGACTTGATCATTGACGATACGCCAAAGACGGTCACCTTGAGCGGTTTTGACTCCATCAGACGGGAAGTTGCCAAGCGGGCCCTGCAGAAACTGATCAAGGACGGGCGGATTCATCCGGCCCGGATCGAAGAGATGGTTGACAAGGCGCGCAAGGAAGTCAACGACGATATTTACGAGGCTGGTGAAAGTGCCTTGATGGAACTGGGCATCCACCGGATGAACCCGGAACTGGTCAAGATTCTGGGCCGGCTGAAGTACCGGACTTCCTATGGCCAGAACGTGCTGGCGCACTCGATTGAAGTCGGGAAGCTGGCCGGGACCATGGCAGCTGAACTTGGTTTGGATGAAAAATTAGCGGTTCGCGCGGGATTATTACACGATATTGGCAAGGCAATCGACCATGATATCGAAGGCTCCCACGTAGAAATCGGTGTTGAATTGACCCGGAAATACCATGAACCGGACCTGGTGGTCAACGCGATCGCTGCCCACCACGGTGACGTGCCAAAGCTCTCCTTCATCGCTGACCTGGTCGTGGCGGCGGATACGATTTCTTCCGCCCGGCCTGGGGCAAGAAGCGAAAGCTTGGAGAACTACATCCGCCGTTTGACGGAACTGGAAGACATTGCTGGCAGCTATGACGGCGTCAAGCAGGCATATGCCATCCAGGCCGGCCGGGAAGTCCGCGTAATGGTTGAGCCAGGCAAGATCTCAGATGATGAGACCACGGTTTTGGCCCACGAAATCCGGGACAGGGTCGAGAAAGAACTCGATTACCCGGGCAATATCAAGATCACCGTAATACGGGAGAAACGTGCCGTGGCAGTTGCCAAATAAAGCAGAAAGTCCAGATTGAATTCTGGACTTTTTTGTTAGCATTTGGCAAATCGCCTTAAAGCCCGGTATAATTAACTCAACTAGACTCAGAAAGCAGAATTTCATGTTTAAGATTATCGTTGACCTTTTTTTACTGGTGATCATCCAAGTAGCGATCACGCCTTTCATCCGGCGCCTGGCCTTTGTCCTGGGGGCGGTGGACAATCCTAACGCCCGCCGGGTCAACAAGAAACCCATGCCGACTATCGGGGGACTGGGGATTTTCGTGACTTACAATATCGGGACCTTCATCTTGCTCAGAGAGCAGTTTCCGACCCACGAGCTCTTTGCCCTTTTGCTGGCGTCCAGCGTGATCGTCTTGACCGGGATGATCGATGATATTTTAGAACTCAAGCCCGGGCAAAAAATGGGCGGGATCTTCATCGCGGCCATGATTACCTACTTTTTGGCCGAAATCCGGATGACCGAGCTGAATATTCCTTTTACCGGCCAGACCATCAATTTGCCCTGGTATCTCAGCCTGCCGATTACCATCTTCTGGATCCTGGCCTTGACCAACGCGGTCAACTTGATTGACGGCTTAGACGGCCTGGCGGCCGGTGTGTCCTGCATCTCGCTTTTGACCATGGGGATTGTCGGCTACTTCTTCTTGCGTAACCAGGGCCTGTACGTACCGATCGCCTGCCTTATGCTGGCGGCCTGCCTCCTGGGCTTTTTGCCTTACAACTTCAACCCGGCCAAGATCTTTTTAGGGGACACCGGGGCCCTCTACCTGGGCTTCATGATCTCGGTTTTAGCCTTAAAGGGCTTGAAGAACGTGACCTTTATTTCTTTGCTGGTACCGGTGATCATCTTGGGAGTGCCGATCTCTGATACGGTCTATGCCATGATCCGCCGCAAGCTGAACAAGAAGCCGATTTCCCAAGCGGACAAGCACCACCTCCACCACCAGCTGATGAACTTGGGCCTGACCCAAAGACAGACGGTACTGCTGATTTACGCCCTGTCCTTGATCTTCTCCTTCGTGTCCATGCTTTTCCTCTTGTCGCCGATCTGGGCCATGGCCCTCTTGCTGGTCGGCCTCTTGATCGCCGTTGAGCTCTTCGTGGAATCGATCGGCCTTTTAGGGGAAAAATACAAGCCCCTCAGCCACTTGATTAACCGCCTGGTTTTACATAGCACTCACACTAAGGAGCCGGACGTTGAAGTCTGGCATCAGGGCGAGGCCAAGCCCCGGAAGTGGCAGGAGCGGTCCAAGGGGGGGCACAAGCCTGCTGAGAAAAATAGCGGTAAAAAACAATAAAGCTGAACAGACAAAAGAAAATGACCAAGCAGAAATGCTTGGTCATTTTTGGTTAGAATCTTTTTTCTCCGCTTTTAACGGGAATTTCGTTATAGCGCTGGTCCCCCTTGATCAGGTTGGGTTCACCGTTTAAGAGCTCGGTTAGATCGCTGATAAAGGGGTCAATCTGGTCCAGGTCCAGGTAGATGGAAATGGTGATGTTTACGCCATATTCAGTGCCGGCAACGAAGACCTCTTTTTCCTTAAGGAAGTGGTCGACCTTGTCATAGCGGTTGTAGGGGATCGTAAAAATCAATTCCTGCTGCTTAACCCGCTTGACGATGCCGATGGCTTCAGCTGCCTCGCTGACGCTGGAAGAGTATGCCCGGATGAGGCCGCCGGCCCCTAATTTGATTCCGCCGAAATACCGGGTCACGACGACGGCGACATTCTTCAGGCCCATTAATTGCAGGGTCTTTAATTCCGGCACCCCGGCCGTACCGGCTGGTTCGCCGTTGTCGCTGCTTTTGACCCGGTCGTCATTAATGCCCAAGGTGTAGGCATAGGTGTTGTGGGTGGCGTCATGGTACTTTTTGCTGGTCGCGGCAATAAAGTCCCGGGCCTCTTCCTCATCCTGGACCCGGGCAAGAGTCGCGATGAAGCGGCTCTTCTTGATGACCAGCTCATGCTGGCCGTTTTCTTTGATTGTTAAAAAATCTGCTTCTTTTGACAAAAAATCATCCCTTTTTGGTGTATTAGTTAGTGGAGGCAAAAAAATGACAGAAGAAAAAGAATCTCTGACCGGCCGCCAATGGCTGGTTGACAAAGTGGATAATAGCATAAAAGAGGGGCAGACGGCAATTCCCGCCATCGAAAATGGCATCTGCCAGCGCTGCGGCAGCTCATGCTGGGCCCGCCTGCCGTCGGGCTTTTTGTATTGCCGTGCTTGCGTGGGCCTGGGCCGGCTGGATGAGGGCAAGCTTTTGGTCCGCCAGGCGGCTGGCAGTCATTACCCGCCCAGGGCGGGGATGACCTGGACAGGGCAGCTGCAAGAGCGGCAGGAGGGTGTGAGCCGCTTCTTATTGGAGAAATTTGCCGCTAAAGAGGACTGCCTGGTTGAGGCCGTGACCGGGGCGGGTAAGACGGAGATGATTTTCCCCTTATTGGCTGAGGCTTTCAGCCGCGGCTGCCGGGTAGCCATTGCCACGCCCAGAATCGACGTGGTCAATGAGCTTTACCCCCGCCTAGTAGCAGCCTTCGGGGAGGTGGAGATCGGCAAGTACCATGGCCGGGAGGAAAAGGAAGCGGCCAATGAGCAGCTGGTCATCTGTACGACCCACCAGCTGCTGAAGTACTACCAGGCCTTTGGCCTTTTGATCATCGATGAGATCGACTCCTTTCCATATGCCGGCAATCCCCAGTTGCATTTTGCCGCGGGCAATGCTGTTAAAAAAACGGGCAGCCGGGTCTTTTTGACGGCCACCCCGCCTGAGGACCTGCTAAAAGCGGCCAGGCAGGGGAAACTGGCCATCGTTAGGCTCAACCGCCGCTTTCACGGCTATACCTTGCCTGTGCCCCGGCTGGACCTGTACGTCAAGCCTTTTTTGACCAAGGGCCGCCTGCATCCGAAATTAGCCCGGCGGATCAAAATGGCGGCTAAAAGCGGCCACCCCCTCCTGGTCTTTTTGCCCAGAATTGCCCAGATGCCCCAGTATTTTGCCGCTGTCAAAAGGCTCCTGCCCGACTTGCGCCTGGCAACCGTCTATGCCCAGGACCCGGACCAGCTGGAGAAGGTGGAAAAATTCCGCAAAGGCGACCTGGACCTGCTTTTGACGACCACAATCTTGGAGCGGGGGGTGACCTTTAAGCATGTCTGGGTGATCATCGTGGCCGCTGATGATGAGATTTATTCCGCTGCCAGCCTGGTCCAGATTGCCGGCCGGGTGGGCAGAGACAAGCAGGATCCGGACGGGCTGGTGCTTTTTGGCTACCGGCGCTACAGCCGGCAGATCAGAAGCGCGGTCAAGCAGATCAAGGAGATGAACCGGGGATGAGTCTTTGCCTTTTTTGCGACCAGCCTTTTACCGGAGATTTGGACATGAGGCGCCTGCTTTTGCCGGGCAAAAGCAAGACTTCCTGCCTGTGTCCATCCTGCCGCCAGCAGTTTGCGCAGATCGGCCCCGCCTTTTGCCCCCAGTGCGGCCGCCAGCAGGATAGCGGGGAAATCTGCCAGGACTGCCAGAAGTGGCGGCGGATCTACCAGGGGAATTTTTTGCACAACCAGGCCGTCTACTGCTACAACCAGGCCTTTCATGACCTGATGGTCCGCTACAAGCGCTATGGGGACTACTTGCTCTGCCAAGTTTTGCAGGAATTGGCCGCCCCTGCTGTTCAAAAATTAGCGGCCGACTACTACGTCCCGGTCCCGACTTCACCTGAGCACCGGAAAAAGCGGGGCTATGACACGGTCTGGGAAATTTTTACCCCTCTTTTGCCCTTAACGCCTCTTTTAGCCAAGAAGGCTGGAGCTGGGGCCCAGGGGGAAAAGGGAAAAAAAGCCAGGATGCAGGCTAAGCAAAATTTCTTTTTAAATCCGGAATTTAGGGGTACAATAACAGGTAAGATCATCCTTTTGGATGACATTTACACCACAGGCCGAACACTTTACCATGCGCGCGACGCGATTGAAACGGCTTTTCCTAAATGCCAGGTCGAAAGTTTTTCAATTAGTCGCTAAATATTTTCACAAAGCGCTTTCAAATTTGGTATAATATGAGTGTAAAGAAACCGCGCAAGCGTGAAAGGAGATAATTATTATGTTAAAGTACAATGTTCGTGGCGAAAATATTGAAGTCACTGAAGCTTTGAGAGATTATGTTGAAAAGCGCTTGACCAAGTTGGAAAAGTACTTTGATCTGAGCCAGGACGTAATCGCTCATGTAAATCTGAAGGTATACCGTGACCACTCAGCTAAGGTTGAAGTAACCATTCCGCTTCCATACCTGGTTTTGAGAGCTGAAGAAACTACGGATGACATGTACCGCAGCATTGACTTTGTTTCCGAAAAGCTTGAACGCCAAATCAGAAAGTACAAGACCCGCGTCAACCGCAAGAGCCGTGAAAAGGGCGTTGAAGAATTCTTCATCCCTGAAGAAGCTCCGGTTGAAGAGGAGAAGGAAGAAAAGGCTCCAATGTTCAAGATTGTCCGCAACAAGCGGGTTAGCTTGAAGCCAATGGACCCAGAAGAAGCCATCTTGCAAATGGACATGCTGGAACACGACTTCTTCGTCTTCCAAGACGCTGAAACCAACGGCACCAGCGTGGTTTATCGCCGCAACGACGGCAGCTACGGCTTGATTGAAACTAACGAATAGTTTCGCCGCTTATCCAACTGAATACTAAGGCTGCAAGCCAAGCAGGGCACGATAATTATTGTGCCCTGCTTATTTTTGTAGATTATTTTAATTTTTGGCATTTACATGTTAAAATTATTCTGTGATTTTAGACTAAATATCAGAATTAAGGACGATTAGATGGCAAACATTTTAAAGAAGTTATACAACGCTGATAAAAGAGAACTTAAACGTTTTGAAAAAATTGCTGACCAAGTAGAGTCATACGCTGACCAAATGGCCGCTCTCTCTGACGAAGAATTGCAGGCCAAGACGCCGGAATTCCGGAGCCGGATTGAAAAGGGCGAAAGCTTAGACGACCTGCTGCCGGAAGCCTTTGCCGTATCCCGGGAAGCTTCCAAGCGGGTTCTGGGCCTGTACCCATTCCACGTGCAGATCCTCGGCGGGATTGCCCTGCACCGGGGCAACATTGCCGAAATGATGACCGGGGAAGGTAAGACCTTGACGGCCACCATGCCGGTTTACCTCAACGCTTTGTCTGGCAAGGGCGTGCACGTTGTTACTGTCAACGAATACCTGTCCAGACGTGACGAAACTGAAATGGGCCAGCTCTACCGCTGGCTGGGCTTGACGGTCGGCTTGAACGTCAGCACCATGTCCCCGGAAGAAAAGCGGGAAGCTTACGCCTGCGACGTAACTTACTCAACCAACTCTGAACTGGGCTTTGACTACCTCCGGGACAACATGGTTGTCTACAAGGAACAAATGGTGCAGCGGCCGCTTAACTACGCCATCATCGACGAAGTTGACTCCATCTTGATCGACGAAGCGCGGACGCCTTTGATCATTTCCGGTGAAGCTGAGCAAGCCAACGCTGACTACATCCGGGCTGACCGCTTTGTCAAGAAGCTGGTGGAAGACAAGAGCGACAATGACGCCGATGACGATGAAGACCACGGCGATTACAAGATCGACTGGCCAACCAAGACTATTTCCTTGACCAGAACCGGGATCCAGAAGGCCTGCGACCACTTTGGCCTCAAGAACCTTTATGACGTTGAAAACCAGAAGCTGGTTCACCACATCGACCAAGCCTTGCGGGCCAACTACATCATGCTCAAGGACATCGACTACGTTGTCCAAGACGGTGAAGTCCTGATCGTTGACTCCTTTACCGGCCGTGTTATGGAAGGCCGCCGCTACTCAGACGGCCTGCACCAGGCCATCGAAGCCAAGGAAGGGGTCAAGATCCAGGAAGAATCCCAGACCCAGGCCACGATTACTTACCAGAACTACTTCAGAATGTACCAGAAGCTGTCCGGGATGACCGGTACGGCCAAGACTGAAGAAGAAGAATTCCGTGAAATCTACAACATGGAAGTCATCACCATCCCGACCAACCGGCCAGTCATCAGACAAGACATGCCAGACCTGCTCTACCCGACCCTGGACTCCAAGTTCAAGGCCGTGGTTGACGAAATCAAGGAGCGGCACGCCAAGGGCCAGCCAATCCTGGTCGGCACGGTGTCCATTGAATCTTCTGAACGCTTGAGCCACATGCTGGACAAGGAACACATCCCGCACGCTGTCTTGAACGCCAAGAACCACGCCAAGGAAGCAGCCATCATCATGAATGCCGGCCAAAGAGGGGCAGTTACGATTGCCACCAACATGGCCGGGCGTGGGACTGACATCAAGCTGGGGCCTGGCGTCAAGGAACTGGGCGGTTTGGCTGTAATCGGGACTGAAAGACACGAATCCCGCCGTATCGACAACCAGCTGCGGGGCCGGTCCGGCCGGCAGGGTGACCCGGGTTACACCCGCTTCTACCTGTCCTTGGAAGACGACTTGCTGAAGCGCTTCGGGGGCGACCGGGTCAAGGACTTCCTTGACCGCCTGTCCGACAATGACGACGACAAGGTCATCGAAAGCCGCCTGATCACCCGCCAGGTTGAATCAGCCCAGAAGCGGGTTGAAGGGAACAACTACGACATCCGGAAGCAGACCCTGCAATACGACGACGTTATGCGGATCCAGCGTGAAATCATCTACAAGGAACGGATGCAGGTTATCGATGAGCAGCAGTCCTTGAAGAGTGTCTTGATGCCGATGATCCACCGGACTATCGACCACCAAGTGGATATGTTCACCCAAGGCGACCGGTCGACTTGGCGCCTGGACTCCTTGCGCGACTTTATCGTTTCCAGCCTGGCCAGTGAAGAATACGTTAATTCAGAAATCGACTTCAAGACCTTCACGCCAGATGCCCTTAAGCAGCAGCTTTACCAGCTGGTTGAAGACAACTACCAGGAAAAGGAAGCTGCCCTGGCTGATCCGGAACAAATGCTGGAATTTGAAAAGGTGGTTATCCTCCGCGTGGTTGACGAGCACTGGACCAACCACATTGACGCCATGGACCAATTGCGGCAGTCAATCGGCCTGCGGGGCTACGGCCAGCTGAACCCGCTGGTTGAATACCAGGACTCCGGCTACAACATGTTTGAAGAAATGATCAGCGACATCGAGTTTGACGTGACTCGCCTCTTCATGAAGGCGCAGATCAGAAACAACTTGAGTCGGTAATAAATCAGCAAAGAGGGGGCGGGAGCCTCCTCTTTTGGTTATAATTGTAGTAAACAAAAAGAGTATTTTTAGCAAAGGAAAAAGACAATGGAAATCAATGAAATTCAAAATGCTTTAGACGAGTTGCGGACCCGGCTTAACCACTTCAGGGGGTCTCTTTGACTTCGATAATATCAGCGAAAGCATTGAAATCAACGAAGCCAAGATGGCGGAACCGGGCTTTTGGGACAATCAGGAAAAGGCCCAGAAATTGATTAGTGAGACCAACCTGCTCAAGGAAAAGCGGGACTCCTTCCTGGCTCTGGAAAAAGACCTGACCGATGAAGAAACGGCCCTGGAATTGCTGCGCCTGGAAGCAGACGCGGACCTGCAAAAGGACACCGAAGACCAGCTGGCCAAGCTGCAGGAAGAGTTCCACCAGTATGAATTGAACCTGCTCTTGTCGGGCGAGTATGATGACCATAACGCCTTGATGGAAATCCACCCGGGGGCCGGCGGCACTGAAGCCATGGACTGGGGGAACATGCTGCTCCGGATGTACCAGCGCTATTGCGACTCCCGTGGCCTTAAGTTTGAAGTCAACAACTTTGAACCAGGTGATGAAGCCGGCTTAAAGAGCGTCAGCGTCCGGATTTCCGGCAAGAATGCCTACGGGCTGCTGAAGTCTGAACACGGCGTTCACCGCCTGGTCCGGATTTCGCCTTTTGACTCAGCCAAAAGACGGCACACTTCTTTTGCCTCGGTTGAAGTTATCCCCGAAGTCGATGACTCCATTGAAATCGATATTGACCCTAAGGACCTCAGAATTGACGTCTACCGGTCATCCGGGGCGGGCGGCCAGCACATTAACAAGACTTCCAGTGCCGTCCGGATTACTCACATCCCAACCGGGATCGTGACGACTTCCCAGGCCCAGCGGTCCCAGTTCCAGAACCGGGACACGGCCATGAATGAAATGCGGGCCAAGCTTTTCCACCTGGAAGAAGAGAAGAAGCGCAAGGAAAAGGCGGCCTTGAAGGGTGAGCAATTGGACATTGCCTGGGGCTCGCAGATCCGGTCTTACGTCTTCCACCCATACAGCATGGTCAAAGACCACCGGACCGGCTATGAAACCGCCGATGTGGGCGGGGTGATGGACGGGAAGCTGGATCCCTTCATCTACGCCTACCTGCAGTGGCGTTTGAGCCAGGAAAATCCAGAATAAGAGGAAAAATATGTCATTTACCACGATAGTACTGCTGGTTTTGGCGGCGGTAGTCGCCCTGGCCCTGCTCTCGGTTTTCTTCAAGGCCTTGATTGCCTTGCTGCCGGTGGGCCTGGTCGTAATTTTGCCATTATGGCTCTACTACCGCTTTTACTGGCGGAAGAAATACAAGCTGCCCAGCTGGCCGGAGCCAGACAGGTTCAAGCCAGGCCAGGCAGATCCGGAGCGGCCGCGGAAACAGGCGCAAGATGTGACAGTGCGAGATGTTGATGATAGTGAGGTACATGATGACGAACACGGTAAAACTAACTGAGCTCATTAATGACAATTACAACCTGCGGGTTCTGCAGGGACAGGAATGCGTGTCTGGCAAGAAGATTACGGTTTCCGACGTTTACCGGCCGGGACTGGAATTGAGCGGCTACTTTGACTTTTACCCGGCTGACCGGGTCCAGCTTCTGGGCAGAACGGAAATTTCCTACGCTGCCCGGCTGGACCACGACCTGCGCCGGAAAGTTTTTGAAAAAATCTGCCAGAAAGAAACTCCCTGCCTGCTGGTTTCCCGCAACCTGCCGGTGCCGGTTGAACTTAAAGAAGCGGCAGAAGCAGCCGGGACCCCGATCTTGATTTCCAATGACGCCACGACCTACTTGATGAGCATGATCACCCAGTACCTGGCCGTCAAGCTGGCGGAAAGAAGCAGCGTTCACGGGGTCCTGGTCGAAGTTTTCGGGATGGGGGTCCTCTTGACCGGGGAATCCGGGGTCGGCAAGTCCGAAACCGCCCTGGCCCTGGTGCAGCACGGTCACCGCTTGATCGCTGACGACCGGGTGGATGTCTACCAAAGAGACCACGAGACCGTGGTCGGGGAAGCTCCCCGTATTTTGAAGCACTTGATGGAAATCCGGGGGATCGGGATCATTGACGTCCTCAAGCTCTTCGGGATTGGGGCCATCAAGGATGAAACCGAGATCTCCCTGGTTATCAACTTGACCAACTGGGACTCCAAGGCCAACTATGACCGCCTGGGCTTCCAAGAAAACACCCGGATCATCTGCGGGATCGCGGTTCCCCAGGTCACTATTCCGGTCAAGGTCGGCCGGAACATGGAAAACATCGTGGAAGTGGCCGTCATGAACTTCAGAGCCAAGGCCATGGGCTTTGACGCGGCCAAGACTTTTGATGAAAACCTGACCAGCCTGATCGCGGAAAACAGCGAGGAAGAAAAAGGGGGTAAAGCAGACTAATGACTTTAGCACTGAATCCAATCGCCTTCAGTATCGGGGACATTCACGTTCGCTGGTACGGAATCATCATCGCCTGCGGGATCCTGCTGGCTACCTTCATGTCGATCAGAGAAGGGCAAAGACGGCAGATCATGAGCGATGACTTCATCGACTTGCTCTTGTGGGGCGTGCCGATCGGCTTTATCGGGGCTCGGATCTACTATGTCATTTTTGAATGGGGCTACTTCTCCCAGCACCCGGATGAAATTATCGCCATCTGGAACGGGGGGATTGCCATTTACGGGGGCTTGATCGCCGGGGCGATCGTCCTTTTGGTCTTCTGCTACCGGCGCTTCTTGTCGCCATTTCTAGTCCTAGACATCGTGGCGCCGGGCGTGATGGCGGCCCAGGTCCTGGGCCGGTGGGGCAATTTTATGAACCAGGAGGCCCACGGGGCCAAGTGCAGCCTGCAGTATCTGCAAAACCTCCACTTGCCCCAGTTCATCATCGACCAGATGTACATTAATGGCAGCTACTACAAGCCGACTTTTTTGTATGAATCTTTCTTTAACCTGATCGGTCTGATCATCATCCTCTCCCTGCGCCACAAGAAGCATCTTTTTAAGCAGGGGGAAGTCTTCATGCTTTACCTGGCCTGGTACTCCGTGGTCCGCTTTTTCGTGGAAGGGATGCGGACGGACAGCCTCTATATCTTTGGCGTCATCCGGGTTTCCCAGGCCCTCAGCCTCCTGCTTTTAATCGCTGTGGTTATTTTATTTGTCTACCGGCGTGTCAAAGTCAAGCCAAAGTGGTATCTTGAAGGAAGCGGTTTAAAATATCCATACGAGAGGTAGAAAAAATGGCAAAAATTTCCGTTTTAGGCGCCGGTTCCTGGGGGTCAGTCCTGGCCTCCATGCTGGCTGACAACGGCCACGAGGTGGCCCTTTACGCCCACCGGCAAGTTATTGCTGATGAGATCAACCAAGATCACACTAACCTGCACTACATGAAGGACTGGACCTTGAACCCCAGCGTTTGGGCCAGTACCGACATGGGGCAGGTTCTGAAAGACTGTGACGTTATCCTGTTCGCCGTGCCGACCAGCGCGATCCGGTCAGTGGCTAAAGCGGTCCGGCAGGTCTTGGACGAAAATGGCCGCCAGCCTTACCTGGTTTCAGCCACCAAGGGGATTGAACCGGGGACTAAAAAGCTGGTTTTGCAGATTTTTAAAGACGAAATCTACCCGGACGGATTTGACAAGATGATCGTCCTGTCCGGACCCAGCCACGCGGAAAATACCGCCCAAAAGGACCTGACGGCCATTACCCTGGCTTCAACCAGTCTGGACAACGCTGCCAAGATGCAGAAGATTTTTTCAAATGACTATGTCCGCTTCTACACCAGCAACGACCCAATCGGGGTCCAGGTCGGCGGGGCTGTTAAAAATGTCATCGCCATCGCGGCTGGGATCCTGGCGGGCCTGGGCTACGGGGACAATGCCAAGGCAGCCTTGATGACCCGGGGCCTGGCGGAAATCACCCGCCTGGGCGTGGCCTTTGGCGGCCAGCCTTGGACCTTCAGTGGCCTGTCCGGGATCGGCGACTTGATCGTTACTTGTACCTCAGTCAACTCCCGGAACTGGCGCTGCGGCTACCAGCTGGGCCAGGGCAAGCCCCTGGACGAAGTCTTGGCCAACATGGGCCAGGTTGTTGAAGGGGCCACGACCGTCAAGGCCGTGTACGAAATCTGCGACAAGTATTCTTTGGACATGCCGATTTCAGCTTCCATCTACAAGGTCCTCTATGAGGAGGCCAAGATCGACGATGAGATCAAGCTGATGATGAGCCGGCAGATGGGACCGGAAATCAGAATTTAAAAGAGGCTTGCAATCTTTTGAAAATCCTGTATGATATTACTTATAAAAAGTAAGTGGCAAGGAGGCTGTTTATGACTAAAGAAGTTGACGTAGTAATCATTGGTGCCGGTCCAGCCGGCATGACGGCAGCAGTTTACGCGGCCCGGGCCAACCTGAAGACGGTCCTCTTAGACCGGGGGATTTACGGGGGGCAGATGAACAACACTGCCGACATCGACAATTACCCGGGCTTTGTGGAAGTTCAGGGGCCGGAACTGGGCGAAAAGATGTACCAGACCGTGCAAAACGCCGGGGCCAGCTATGAATATGGCGACGTCCAGGCCGTCAAGCTGGAAGGCGACTACAAGCGGGTGATTACGGACAGCGAGGAATACCTGGCTCCAGCCGTGATCATCGCGACTGGATCAGAGCACAAGCACTTGAACGTGCCGGGAGAGGAAACTTATTCCGGCCATGGTGTTTCTTACTGCGCCGTCTGCGATGCAGCTTTCTTCAGAGATGAAGACGTGACGGTGATCGGCGGGGGCGACTCAGCCATCCAGGAAGGGCTCTACCTGGCTCAGTCAGCCAAGTCAGTCACGGTCGTTCACAGAAGAGACCAGCTGCGGGCCAAGCCTGAACTGCAGGAGAGGGCCTTCAAGCACCCGAAGATCAAGTTTGTCTGGAACGCCCTGACTGAAGAAATCGTCGGCGAAGACGGCAAGGTCAGCGGGATCCGTTACAAGGACAAGGTCAGCGGGGAAGAAAAGGAATTTGCCACCAAGGGCGTCTTCATTTACGTTGGCGTTTTGCCAGTGACTAAGGCCCTGGATGGCCTGGACATCCTGGACGAAAACGGCTGGATTCCTACTGACGAATTGATGCGGACCCGGCAGGAAGGGATCTTCGCGGCCGGCGACGTGCGGCCAAAGGATTTGCGCCAGGTAACGACCGCCGTGGGCGAAGGCAGCGTGGCCGGGCAGGAAGCTTACAACTACCTGCAAGCCAAGGGCTTTTTGAAATAGATATTAAAAGCAGCGGACAAGTGGTCTGCTGCTTTTTTTCTTTGAGCAAAATATTGTTAGAATCTATGTTCGGGTAGTAAAATAGATTACGACTGATTATTGCAAGTTTAAGGGGGAAAAAGTGATTAAGCGGCAAGACAATAACAAATTTGAACTCGTCTCACCATATAAGCCGGCCGGTGACCAGCAGCAGGCCATCGACCAGCTGACGGCCGGTTTTCAAGCCGGCGATAAAGAGCAGATCCTCAAGGGGGCAACGGGGACGGGGAAGACCTATACCATGGCCAATGTAATTGCCAAAATGAACAAGCCGACCCTGGTCATTACCCACAACAAGACCTTGGTTGGCCAGCTCTACAATGAATTTAAGGAATTTTTCCCGAACAACGCCGTGGAATACTTCGTTTCCTACTATGACTACTACCAGCCGGAAGCCTACGTGCCCCAGTCAGACACTTACATTGAAAAAGACGCCTCGATCAACGACGAAATCGACCAGCTGCGGCACGCCGCCACCAGCGCCTTGATGTCCAGAAATGACGTCATCGTGGTGGCTTCCGTTTCCTGTATATACGGCTTGGGTGACCCAAGAGAATACGCGGCCAGCGTGTTAAACGTCTATACTGGCCAGGAATACGAAAGAAACACCCTGCTCAGAGACTTGGTCAACATCCAGTACGACAGAAACGACATCGACTTCCAGCGGGGCCGCTTCCGGGTCCGGGGCGACGTCGTGGAAGTTTTCCCGGCCGGCTATTCTGACCGGGCCTACCGGATTGAATTTTTTGGCGACGAAATCGACCGGATTGTCGAAGTTGACCCTTTGACCGGGGAAGTGCACGGGGTCAGAGACAGCATCTCCCTTTTCCCGGCCACCCACTTCATGACCAACGATGATCAGCTGGCCGGGGCTATCGACCGGATCAAGGCTGAGATGGACGACCAGGTCAAGAAGTTTGAAAAAGAAGGCAAGCTGCTGGAGGCAGAAAGAATCAAGCAGCGGACCACCTACGACTTGGAAATGCTGAGAGAAGTCGGCTACACCAACGGGATTGAAAACTACTCCCGGCAGATGGAAAACCGCAAAGCCGGTGAGCCGCCATACACCCTTTTGGACTTCTTCCCCAAGGATTCCCTGATTTTAATCGACGAATCCCACGCCACCATGCCGGAAATCCGGGCCATGTATAACGGGGACAGAAACAGAAAGCAGACCTTGATTGACTATGGCTTCCGCCTGCCATCAGCCTTGGACAACCGGCCCCTAAAGCTGGAAGAATTTGAGCAGCATGTCAACCAGATCATGTATGTGTCAGCCACCCCGGGTGACTATGAATTAAACCAGACTAGCCGGATCGTGGAACAGGTCATCCGGCCGACCGGCCTTTTGGACCCGAAGATCGAGGTCCGGCCAATTGAAGGGCAGATCGATGACCTGGTTGCTGAAATCAACCTGCGGATTGAAAGAAAGGAACGGGTTTTTGTCACTACTTTGACCAAAAAGATGGCTGAAGACTTGACCGACTACTTGAAAGACCTGGGCATCAAGGTCCGCTACCTGCACTCGGACATTAAAACCCTGGAAAGAATGCAGATCATCCGCGACCTCCGCTTGGGCAAGTTTGACGTTTTGATCGGGATCAACCTGCTTAGGGAAGGGATCGACGTACCGGAAGTTTCCCTGGTGGCCATTCTGGACGCGGACAAGGAAGGCTTTCTGCGGGCCTACCGGCCGCTGATCCAGACCATGGGCCGGGCGGCCCGGAACGCCAACGGTGAAGTTATCATGTATGCTGACCGGATCACCGATTCCATGAAGCTGGCGATTGATGAAACGAACCGCCGCCGGGCCATCCAGATGAAGTACAATGAAGAGCATGGGATCGTGCCAAAGACCATCATCAAGCCGGTCCGGGACATGATCTCCGTGGTCAAGGCCGACAAGGAAGCCGAAAAGTCAGACTCCTTCGCCGACCTCAACTTCGACGAGCTGACGGCCAAGCAGAAGAAGCAGATGATCGCCAACTTGAAAGAGCAGATGCAAGACGCGGCCAAGCGCTTGGACTTTGAAAGCGCGGCTAACCTCCGCGACGCGATTATCGAATTGGAAGGCTCTGTAAGAAAACCGATTAAGAAGAAAGGCAAGGACTTCAATGGCAGATAGAAAGATTGTCATCCGCGGTGCCCGTGAGCACAATTTAAAAGATATCGACGTAACCATTCCTAAAGACCAGCTGGTCGTTATTACTGGCTTATCGGGTTCTGGCAAGAGCTCACTGGCTTTTGACACCCTGTACGCTGAAGGCCGGCGCCGCTACGTCGAATCTCTGTCCAGCTATGCCCGCCAGTTTTTAGGGCAAATGGACAAGGCCGACGTCGACTCAATCGACGGCCTTAACCCGGCCATTTCCATCGACCAGAAGACGACCTCCCACAACCCCCGCTCAACGGTCGGCACGGTTACTGAAATCAACGACTACCTCCGCCTGCTCTGGGCCAGGGTCGGCCACCCTTACTGCCCAAACGACGGCACCTTGATCCAGCGGCAGTCGGTTGACCAGATGGTGACCCGGATCCTGGATTTGCCGGAAAGAAGCAAGATCCAGCTTTTGTCTCCGGTTATCCGGGGCAAGCGGGGCGAGCACAAGGAGGTTTTCGCCCGAATCCGCCGGGCCGGCTATGTCCGGGTGATCGTTGACGGCGAGCTGCACGACGCCAGTGAGGAATTTGCTTTAGAGAAAAACAAGCGCCATGATATCGAAATCGTGGTTGACCGCCTGGTCATCAAAGACGGGATCAGGTCCCGCCTCTTTGACTCGGCTGAAGCAGCCCTGCGCTTGTCTGAGGGCTACATGGACGTTGACGTGATCGGGGGCGAGACGTTCAGTTTTTCTGAATACTACGCCTGTCCTCTTTGCGGCTTTACAGTCGGGGAAATGGAGCCCCGCCTTTTCTCCTTCAACGCGCCTTTCGGGGCCTGCCCGGCCTGCGATGGCCTGGGGATGAAGCTGGCGGTTGACCCGGACTTAGTGGTCCCGGACAAGGACAAGAGCTTGGCTGAAGGGGCCCTGGCTCCTTGGGCAGGGTCAAAGTACTACATGGGGATGCTGGAGCAGGCCTGCGCGGCTTTGAAGATCCCGATGGACAAGCCTTTTAAAAAGCTGACCAAACGGCAAAGAGACATTATCTTAAATGGGTCAGACAAGGAAATCCACTTCCACCTGGAAGGGGACTTCGGGGTCAACGACACCAAGCAGCCCTTTGAAGGGGTGATCAACAATGTCGACCGCCGCTACGCCAAGCCAATGTCCAAGTTCATGCAGGAAGTCATGGGCAAGTACATGACTGAATTGCCTTGTGAGGTCTGCGGCGGCAAGCGGCTTAATGAGAAGGCCCTGGCCGTTAAGGTCAATGGCAAGAACCTGGCTGAAGCCAGCGACTTGTCAATCAAGGACGGCCTGGCCTTTTTCAAGGCAGTTGACTTAAGCGAGCAGGAAGCTGCTATCGCCAAGCCGATCCTAAAAGAAGTCTGCGACCGCTTGAATTTCCTGGTTAGCGTCGGCCTGGACTACCTGACCCTGTCCAGATCAGCCGGTACTTTATCCGGAGGGGAAGCCCAGCGGATCCGCCTGGCAACCCAGATCGGGTCCAACCTGTCCGGGGTTATGTATGTCTTGGATGAACCGTCTATCGGCCTGCACCAGCGGGACAACGACCGCTTGATCGCTTCTTTGAAGCGGATGCGGGACTTGGGCAACTCCTTGATTGTCGTTGAACACGACGATGAAACTATGCGGGCTGCTGACTACTTGATCGACATGGGGCCAGGGGCCGGCAGCCAGGGCGGGGAGGTTATGGCGGCCGGAACGCCGGAAGAAGTCATGGCCAATCCGAAGTCTTTGACTGGCCAGTACCTGCGGGGAGAAAAGTTCATCCCGGTACCATTGAAGCGGCGCAAGGGCAGCGGCAAGAAGCTGAAGCTGACCGGGGCGGCGGAGAACAACCTGAAGAATATCAGCGTCGAATTCCCTTTGAGTGAATTCGTGGTCGTGACCGGGGTTTCCGGGTCCGGCAAGTCCACCCTGGTCAACCAGATTTTAAAGCGGGTCCTGGCCCAGAAGCTCAACCACAATTCCGCCAAGCCGGGCAAGTATGACAAGCTGACCGGCTGGAAGAATATTGAAAAAGTGATCGACATCGACCAAAGCCCGATCGGCCGGACCCCGCGGAGCAACCCGGCGACCTACACCAGCGTCTTTGACGATATCCGGACCCTTTTTGCCCAGACCAATGAAGCCAAGATGCGGGGCTACACCAAGGCCCGCTTCTCCTTCAACGTCAAGGGCGGGCGCTGCGAAACCTGCCACGGGGACGGGATCCTCAAGATCGAAATGAACTTCCTGCCGGACGTATACGTTCCTTGTGAAGTCTGCCATGGCCAGCGCTATAATTCTGAAACTTTGGAAGTGACTTACCGGGAAAAGAATATCGCCCAGGTCCTGGACATGACGATCAGTGAAGCTTGTGACTTCTTCGTTAATATTCCCAAGATCCACCGCAAGCTGCAGACCATCGTCGACGTTGGTCTGGGCTATGTCAAGCTGGGCCAGCCAGCCACCACTTTGTCCGGCGGGGAAGCCCAGCGGATGAAACTGGCCAGCGAACTGCAGAAGTTATCGACTGGGAAAAATTTCTACATCCTGGATGAACCAACTACTGGCCTGCACACCGACGACATCAAGCGCCTTTTGGAAGTCCTCCAGCGCCTGGTGGACCAGGGCAACACGGTTTTGGTGATCGAACACAACTTGGACGTGATCAAGACGGCTGACTGGCTGATCGACCTGGGCCCTAACGGGGGCGAGCGGGGCGGCCAGGTGGTCTGCACGGGGACGCCGGAAGAGGTGGCAGACTGCCCAGAGTCCTGGACTGGCAAGTATCTCAAGCCAGTTTTGGGCCGGGACAAAGCTTTGACTGAAAGCAGTCTTGCAAATAAAGAAAAAGAATCTTAATCACGCCTTAAACCTTTTTTAGCAAAGTATTGTAAAATGAAAGTTGAAGCCAAATAATTGTCAGAATTTTTACTTCAGTGTGAAGGGGTGATTTTTATGTTTGATTCTGGCTACAACGAAAAACGCGGCTTTGACTGGGGCGTCTTCATCGCTGGGGTCATCTCCGTCGTTTTAAGCATTTTTCTCTTTGCCAACCCTGGCAAGGGCTTGCGGGGCCTGGTCATCGTTCTGGCCGTCTTGTTGATCATGCAGGGGAGCGCTTGGATTTCCATGTATGCCGGCTTTCACGGTATCTTTGGCCCGTCTTGGACGACCCTTTTATCGGGGATCTTTGACATTTTGATCGGGATCTTCTTCCTGTGGGATAACAAGGTCGGGGCATACACGATCGCGATCTTGGTGGCTATCTGGTTCATCGTCGACTCGGTGATCGGGATCGTCTTTGCCTGGCACCTGCGTTTCTTTGAGACCGGCTGGTATTTCTTCTTCAACCTGCTCTTGAACATCCTGGGCCTGGTTGTCGGGGTTATGCTTCTGCTTAGACCGGTTATCGCGGTGTTGAGCACTATCTACTTGATCGCGATCTACTTGATGATCTTCGGGATAAATGAGATTGCTTTGGCCTTTATGCACCGTTAAGCATTTTAAACTGCCGATACTTAACAGATTGTTTAAGTGTTGGCAGTTTTTTTGATGGTAAAATGAAAGTAAGTAGTAAAAAGTGTAAGGAAAAAGCAAAAGCAGGGAGGCAAGGGAAAATGGAGAAAAAGATTTATATTTCCTGTGACATGGAGGGCTGCGCCGGCGTTACTAGCTGGGAGCAGACCCATTATGGCCACAAGGGCTATGACCTGGCTTTAAAAGAAATGACCCGGGAAACCGTGGCCGCGGTCAAGGCCTGCCAGCAGGCCGGCTACCAGGTGACCGTCAAAGACGGGCATGAGGACGGGATCAACCTGGATCCGGCCCTGTTGCCGGCGGGCACGGAACTGATCCAGGGCTGGGACTCTTCACCAGAAGAAATGATGGCGGGAATTTCATCCGACTATGCCGGGGCAATCCATATCGGCAGCCACTAAAAAAGGGGTGGGCAGCGCGACTGTCAATAAGAGCCCCCAGGAAGTCGCAGCGGGCATCGCGACCGGGATCAAGGAAGCCTTGGCGGGGCCCGGTGGTCTGCCGCTTTTAGCTGACGAATACCTGCTGGAATTCTGCTTTTCTTCAGCAGGCCGGGCCAGAGCCGCTTCTTTTTACCCGGGAGCTGAGCGAGCAGGCGAGCGGATCGTTTCCTACCGGGCCAAGAGCATTATGGAACTCTTGACGGCGAAAATGTTCATGACGGAAATCTGAGGTGGAAGATGGGCTTAAAAGGAGAACTGTTTTTGCCCCGGGCTTATCAAACCGAAGAGAAAAACGACATAACCGATGTTCCGGGGATCAAGGTGGGCCAGGTGACCCTGCGAAAGGGCGGGGTTAATACCGGCGTCACGGCAATCTTGCCCGGGAGTGATATTTTTAAGCAAAAAATGCTGGCCAGCGGCCAGGTCATCAACGGCTTCGGCAAAACTACCGGCCTGGTTCAGATCAATGAGCTGGGTACTTTGGAGACTCCGATTCTCATGACCAACACCCTGGCCGTGGGGACCTGCTGGACGGCCTTGACCCGCTACATGCTGGACCGGAACCCGGAGATCGGCCTCACAACCGGGACGGTTAACCCGGTCGTAATGGAGTGTAACGACGGGGATTTGAATGATATTAGGTCCCTGCCGGTTAAAGAGAGCGATGCTCTGACGGCTTTAGATTTAGCTGAGGGTAATCCGCCCCTGCTGGAGGGTAATGTCGGTGCCGGAACCGGTATGCGATGTTTAGGCTTTAAGGGCGGCATCGGGTCAGCTTCACGGCTTTTGGAACTGGGCGGGAAAAAATATCACGTAGCCAGCCTGGTCTGCGCCAATTTCGGGGCTTTTGGCAAGTTGCGGGCTGGCAGCCGCCTTTTGGGACAGGAACTAAAAGATGCCGTTTTGGCCCTGGCGAAAGCAGAAAATAACCAGCTTTATGCCCGCTATCAAAAAGACCAGGGGTCAATCGTGATGGTGATCGCCACCGACCTGCCTCTCTCCAGCCGGCAACTAGGCCGCCTGGCCCGCCGGAGCGCGGTTGGCTTAGCCAGAACCGGGTCGTATATCGGCGATGGTTCTGGCGACATTGCCCTGGCTTTTTCCACGGCGCAAAGGGTCAGCCATTTCGCTAAAGAAGCGGAAAGCTTTAGCTTTTTGCCGGACAGCCAGCTGGACCCGGTCTTTGAAGCCGGGGCGGAGACAATCGAAGAAGCGGTCTTGAGTGCCTTGGTCCACGCTGAGACCTTGACCGGTTTTCAAGGGAGAAGGGTCTACGGCTTAGGGGATTTTTTATAAAAATAGTGGAGAATAGGAATGCAGCTAGGGCAAAATAATTGCCAAGACGCGGCACGCCCGGTATGATAGAGTTTAACGTTTTATGGGAGCAATACGGAATCATGCATGAAAAACATAAGAAACAGCTGTTGATTTTGACGGGGATGAGCGGGGCCGGCAAGACGGTCGCCGCCCACTCATTAGAAGATATCGGCTACTTCGTGGTTGACAACCTGCCCCCGGAATTGCTGGGCAATTTCTGGGACTTGATGAACACTTCGGAAGACTTTGAAAAAGTTGCCGTGGTGATCGACCTCAGGGTCAAGTCCTTCTACAAGGACCTAATCGACGAAATCAACTCCCTGGAAGACAGCGGCCAGACCCAGGCCACGATTGTCTTTTTGGAAGCTTCTGACGACACCTTGGTGGCCCGCTACAAGGAAACCCGCCGCCTGCCGCCTTTAGCGGAAAACGGCCGCCTTTTAGACGGGATCCGGGATGAACGCCGCATTTTGACTCCGGTCAGAAACCGGTCCAACTACATTTTGGATACCTCCAAGATGACGACGAAGGAACTGAAGCAGAAGCTGCAGAGCAAATTCGGGGAACTCCACAAGCCAAAATTTGGGATTGAGGTCATGTCCTTCGGCTTCAAATATGGAATGCCAATTGACGCTGACATCGTCATGGATGTCCGCTTTTTGCCTAATCCCTTCTACATTCCGGAACTGCGTCCCTTCACGGGGCTGGACAAGCGGGTCTTCAACTATGTCATGGACAAGGATGAAACCAAGGTCTTTTATGGCAAGCTGCTGGACCTCTTGTTGACAGCAATTCCCGGCTACATTGACGAAGGCAAGGAAAAACTGACGATCGCCATCGGCTGCACGGGCGGTCAGCACCGCAGCGTTTCGATCGCCCAGCAGCTGGCGCGCGACTTGTCTGAAAAATATCCGGTTGACATTACCCACCGGGAAATCAGCCGTTATCTCAGAAAGTAGGAATTCAGCATGTCTTTTGGCGAAAACAAGATCATCCGCATCATCAAGCGCCGCCGGCCCCGGGTGGTCGTCATCGGCGGGGGGACCGGCCTGCCAGTCATTTTGCAGGCCTTGAAAAAGCAGGATGCGGAGATCACGGCGATCGTGACCGTCTCTGACGACGGCGGGTCATCCGGGATCATCCGCAACTACATCAACGTCGTTCCTCCGGGCGACATCCGCAATGTCCTGGTTTCCTTGAGCGACCTCTCGCAAGAAAAAAAGCAGATCTTCCAGTACCGCTTTGAATCAAAGGACTCCTTTTTCTCCGGCCACGCCATCGGCAACTTGATCATCGCGGCCTTAAGCGAGATGCAGGGGAATATTTTTGACGCTGTCCAGAACTTATCAGCCATGATGGAGGTTGATGGTCACATTTATCCTTCTGCTAACGAACCTTTGACCTTGAACGCGGAATTCATGGACGGCAGCCAGAGCAGCGGGGAAGTGGAAATTACCAGCCAGCACAAGCAGATCAAGCGGGTCTGGGTAACAGCTGATGACGGTGAGCCGGCAGCTCCCAGTCCGGTGATCGAGGCCATTATGCAGGCCGATGCTATTGTCCTGGGGCCAGGGTCCTTGTTTACCTCGATTCTGCCGAACCTGATGATCCCGAATGTTGGCCAGGCAGTCCGGGAGACTAAGGCTGAAGTGGTTTACGTCTGCAACATCATGACCCAGGCCGGGGAAACGGTGGGCTTAAGCGATGCCGACCACGTCCGGGTCATCAACCAGCACCTGGGCGGCAATTATATCGACACTGCCCTGGTCAATGGGGCCCGGATCGACATGACCAAGTTCCATCCGGAAGACTATGATGAGTATTTAAAGCCGGTCGCCAACGACTTTGCCGGCCTGCAGGAACAGAACTGCCGGGTGATTACGGATGACTTTATCGACCAGCGAAGCGGCCTGGTCTTCCATGACGGCGACAAGGTGGCCAGGGAAATCATTGACCTGGCCCTGCAGGAAATGTTTAAGAGAAAGTAGGAAGTTAATGGCGAGTTATGCCAGTGAGGTAAAAAAAGAACTGACTTCAATCAAGGTCCATCCCGAGCATGCCAAGGCGGAACTGGCGGCCTTTTTGCGGATGAATGCGGTTTTGAGCCGGCATGACGGGCAGATGAGCCTGGACATCGTGACGGAAAACCCGGCCATTGCCCGGCGGATTTTTTCCCTGATCAAGACGGCCTACGGCTTTGAGCCCCAGCTGATCGTGACCCGGAAGATGAAGCTGAAGAAGAACCACCAGTATCTGGTCAGAGTGGCCCAGAGGGTCAGCGAGATTATGGCGGATTTAGAGATCTATTCCCCGAAAAAAGGCTTCATCACCGGGGTGCCGGACAAGATCAAGTATTCAGAGCAGCGGTCAATGTCCTACCTGCGGGGGGCCTTTTTGGCCAGCGGCAGCGTCAACAATCCGGAGACCAGCCGCTACCACCTGGAAATCTATTGCACCTATGCCAACCACAGCCAGGATCTGCAGGAGATCATGAACAAGTACTTTGACCTCAATGCCAAGGTGACGGCCCGCAGAAGCGGCAGCATCGTCTACTTGAAAGAAGCGGAAAAAATCGGCGACTTCCTTCATGTGGTCGGGGCGGTCAATGCCATGCTGGCCTTTGAGGACCTGCGGATCATGCGGGACATGCGCAATTCCGTCAACCGCCTGGTCAACTGCGACACGGCCAACCTCCGCAAGACGGCCGGCGCGGCCGCCAAGCAGGTGGAAGACATTGAATTGATTGACCAAAAGCAGGGCCTGGAGTCTTTGCCGGAAAAGCTGGCCAGCCTGGCCCGCTTCCGCCTGCAGCACCCGGAACTTTCCCTCAAGGAACTGGCTGAGCAGGTTCCCGACGGGCCGATTTCCAAGTCCGGGGTTAACCACCGCTTGAAGAAATTGCATGAGATCGCGGAAAACCTCCGCTAATAATAAGACAACAAAAAATCCAGACGGCTATTTCAGTCGTCTGGATTTTCTTTTCCCGATAAGCGGATTACTTGTTTTGGTTGACCATGATGTCGTCAATCAAGCCGTAGTCCTTGGCTTCCTGAGCGGTCATGTAGTGGTCGCGTTCAGTGTCGCGCTTGATGGTTTCGATGTCCTGGCCGGAGTCCTTGGCCAAGATTTCATTGATCATCTTTCTGGTCTTCAAGATTTCTTCAGCGGCAATTTGGATTTCCGTGGCTTGCCCTTGCGCCCCGCCCAAAGGCTGGTGGATGAGGACAGTAGCGTGCGGCAGGGCAAAACGCTTGCCCTTTTCGCCTTCAGCCAAAATGATTGAGGCCATGGAAGCTGCCATACCGGTGGCAATGGTGGAAACTGGTGACTTGATGAAGTTCATGGTGTCCACGATAGCCATGCCGGAAGTGATCACACCGCCTGGTGAGTTGATGTACATGTAAATGTCTTTAGTATTGTCTTGCGCGTCAAGGAAAAGCAGCTGGGCAATGATGGAGTTGGCCATTTGGTCGTTAACTTCACCGCTCAGCATGACGATCCGGTCCTTCAGCAAGCGGGAGTAAATGTCATAAGCGCGTTCGCCGCGGGCCGTTTGTTCAATAACTGTAGGTACTAACATAATTTTCCTCCTAGTGATTGGATTAGCACTCATTTGGATATAGTGCTAATTAAAACACTCCTGGCCGGGTCTGTCAAACTTGGCGCACTCTTTTTCAAAAAATAAACTGGTGCTATAATGTCCTTGTGTGAAAAGGCTTTTTTAGCTGGAAAGAATCTAATTTATATAGAAAGTGAAAAAGAAATGGATAAGAAACTGCTCTGCTTGCTCCTACTGGCGGCGGCCTTTATTGGCCAGGCCCAAACGGCCCAGGCGGCCACGGTCAGCAAGATGCCTGGCACGAAAAACATGGGGATCTATGCCAAAGTAACCAAGAAGGGCGCCAGCAAGAAAGTGACGACCACTAAGTACTTTAAGTACAGCAAGATCCAGTCAACGGCCAGCAAGAAGACCAAGAAGGGGACTTATGCCTATATCTATGCCAACGGCCGCCCTTTAGGCTGGGTTAGTGAAAAGTGGTTTGTCAGAAACAAGATTTCCGCGGCCAAGCAAATCTACCTGGTCGAAGATGACAACCGCTTTAACTACAAGGACGCCATCAGCTATGTTACCGACGCTCACGGGACCATGGTGGACCCGGCAAATGGCGCGGTTAAGGCCAGTCTGTCCGGGAACAAGCTGACTTTTACTTATGGCAAGGCCAAGACGACCGTTGAATTGGTGAAGACGGCTAACCCGAACCGGAACCTTAAGCCGGCTGTTAGCGCGAAGAAGGGCCCTAAGGAAGTGGTCAGCACGAGAAAGCATTCCGGCAGCTCCAAGAACTGGAACGCCGCCCACCGCTATGGCACAGAGACCAGCGGCAACCGCTGGACCAGCGGCGGCTTGACCCTGGCCACCCAGCTTTGGGAGCCGCGCAACTTGAGCCTGGAGACCAATGACTGGCAGCAGGTCGGTCCGGTTATGGAAGGCTTGGCCGTAAATGGCGGCTGGGCTTACAGCAGCTGGTACCGGTCAGCCGCGGCCAGCGACCAGCTTAAGGGCAACATCGTGGCCTTCAACATGAAGAAGCTGAACAAGTACCAGGCCCAGTATCTGTCACCGTGCAGCTACCTCTACAAGAAGCTGAGTTTTGGCAAGTTTAAGAGCTACTCCCAAAATGTCAAAGTGAGTCCTTACATGCGCCTGGGCCACGGCCAGTCACTGGGGGCAAGTTCAAAGTACATATATGTCCTGGCCAACGAAAACAAGCTGCCAGGCGGGGCAAGCAACGGTTTTTACTCGGAAGAAATCCTGCAGCTGAAGAAGAGCGACTTGACCCTCAACAAGGTCTGGAGCATCCGGGTAGACGTCGGCAGCTCTGGCCGCTACTTCTACAACGCCGCTTTTGCCGGCGACAATACCATGTACGGGGTCTTCCACAACGCGGCATTTGGCCGCTATGAATTCTGGCGCCTTAACCTGGTCAACAACCGCTGGCAGGTCAGTCAGGTAACGGCGACCCAAAGCCACTTCGTCAAGCAGCAGGCCGGCAGTTCTCCGGTCCAGGGCTTCAGCGTAAGCGGCAGCAACATGTACCTGGCCTTTAACAACTTGATCTTCAAATTGCAGACTGATGGGACTTACCAGAAGACCTGGAAGCATGTCTCCAACCGGGAAATCGAAGGTCTGGCCAGTGACGGCAGCCAGCTATATGCTCAATTGGCCCAAAGAGGGGAAATTCTTTCCGGCCGCTGGTAAAAAGCCGAAAAATAGCCTTGACAGGGGAAAGGCTTTCCAGTAAGATTGGTTAAAAACAAATTAAATGTTAACCGAGAGGTAAAAAAGATGAACTTTCAAGCAATGGTAAAAGAAAGCTGGCAATTCAAGTAGAGATTGTTTCGCGGGGCGATTCAATCTGTTTTGGCTTGAATTGCTGTCTGAATTGCTAAAAGTTGATTAGGGTCCGGATAGTAAATAAATCTATCCGGATTTTTCTTTTAGAGACAGAAAAGGAGGATCCAGGTGGATCCGCCTTTTTATTTTGCTTTCGGTTAGTTTGTTATTTTTTCTGTATTTACAGTACTTTAGTTTTTGCTTTAATTTGCGAGGTAACAGAATGAAAAAGGTGCTCGCGGCCTTTGCCGCAATTTATCTTTTTTTGGCAGCCGCCCTGTTTATCAATATCAAGCCGGCGGCCCAAAAGAGCAAGGAAGTCAGAGTGGGGGTCTTGACCCTGATGCGCCACCCGGCCCTGGACGAAATCTACCGGGGCTACAAGGCCGGCCTGGCCAAGTCGGGCTACAAGGTCAAGATCGACTACCAAAATGCCAACAATGACCAGAGCAATCTGAAGACCATGGCGGAAAAACTAGTCAACAGCCAGGACCAGGTCCTCTTCGGGATCACCACCCCGTCTTCCCAGGCCCTGGCCAACGCGACCAAAAAGAAGCCGATTGTCTTAGGGGCAGTGACTGACCCTAAGGGGGCGGGCCTGGTGAAGAACAACAAGCGTCCCGGCGGCAACATCACCGGGGTCAGCGACCGGGCGCCGATCAAGCAGCAGCTCAAGTTGATCCAGCGTTTTTTGCCCAGGCTGAAGACCCTGGGGATCATCTACACCTCAAGCGACAGCTCAGCCGTGTCTGGCTACAAGCAGATCGTCAGCTACTGCAAGCAGATGGGGATCAACTACAAGGCCTACTCCATTTCCAACAGCAATGACTTAAACCAGGTCTCCCAGCAAATGCTGACCCAGGTCGACGCGGTGATCGTGCCGACTGACAACACGATTGCCGGGGCCATGCAGACCCTGGTCAAAAACGCCAACGCGGCTGAAAAGCCGGTCTTCCCGGCTGCCGGCACCATGGTTAAAGACGGGGGCCTGGCCACCTACAGCGTGGACCAGTACCAGCTGGGCTTGATCGGGGCCAAGATGACCGTCCAGATCTTGCAGGGCAAAAAGCCAGGCAACATGGCCATCCGCTATGTTGAACACGGCACCCCGTATCTTAACCTCAAGGAGGCTAAGAAGCTGGGCACCAAGGTTCCGGCCAGCTTCTTGAAAGAAGCCAAGTCTAAGGGAACCATCTACAAGTAGTTTACAAGGAGGATTTTTATGAATTTGATCGTATCGGCAATTGGCCAGGGCTTCTTATGGGGGCTCCTGGGCCTGGGCCTCTTTCTCAGCTTCAGAATCATGAATACGACGGATATGACCGTGGAAGGGACCTTCCCTTTAGGCGCGGCCGTTTCCGTCAGCCTGATCGTGCAAGGGACCAACCCCTTTTTAGCCACTTTGGCCGCCTTTGTGGCGGGGGCTTTAGCCGGCCTGGTCACGGCCCTTTTGATCACCAAGGGTAAGATTCCCAGCCTATTAGCCGGGATTTTGACCATGACCGGGATCTACTCTATCGACTTGATGGTTATGGGCAAGTCTAATGTCTCCCTTTTAGGCAAAAAGACCATCTACTCCCTGGCCTTTTTGCAAAAACTGCCCCAGTACTTTGACAGCGTCGTTGCCGGCACCATCTTGATGGTTCTGGTCACCTGCGACTTGATCTGGTTCTTGTCAACCGACTTTGGCCAGGCCTTTATTGCCACGGGTGACAACCCGCAGATGGCCAAGTCTCAGGGGATCAGCCCCCAGCAGATGACGGTGGCGGGCCTCATGATTTCCAACGGCCTGGTTGGCCTCTGCGGGGCGGTGGTCGCCCAAAACAACGGCTACGCAGATGTGAACATGGGGATGGGGACGATCGTTATTGCCCTGGCCTCCATCATCATCAGTGAGGTCGTCTTCAGAAACCTTGGCCTGGCCAGCCGGTTATTCGCAGTCAGCCTGGGCAGCATTATCTACCGCCTGCTCTTATTGGCAGTTCTCCAGGTGGGCCTGTCTTCAAACAACTTGAATTTGATTTCTTCACTAGTTCTGGCCGCCTGCATGATGCTGCCGCAAGTTGAAGAAAAACTCCGCCTCAAGCAGACATTTATGAAAGGATTTAAGCATGACTAGTCAAAATTTACTGGAACTGACCGATTTGGAAGTGGTCGTAGGCCGCGGTACTAGCGAGGAAAACAAGATCCTGGGCAAGCTCAGCTTAAAGATCAAGCCAGGGGACTTCATCTGCCTTCTAGGCGGCAACGGGGCCGGCAAGAGCACCCTGCTCAATGTTTTGGCCGGGGCCATCCAGCCGACCAGCGGAAAAATTCTACACGCCGGCAAAGACATCAGCAAGGAAAGCGAGGTCAAGCGCAGCAGCTACATCGCCCGGGTCTTCCAGGATCCCAAGCTGGGAACGGCGCCCCGGATGACGGTGGCTGAAAATCTGCTTTTGGCCGCAAAAAGAGGGCAGAAGCGGGGGCTGAAGCTGCGCCGGCTGAAGGAAAATATTCCGGCCTTCAAAGAAGCCCTGGAAAAGGTCAACCCCGACCTGGCCGGCAAGCTGGACCTGCCGGTCGACCAGCTCTCAGGCGGCCAGCGGCAGGCCTTGAGCTTCGTCATGGCTACCTATAATAAGCCGGAGCTTCTGCTTTTAGACGAGCATACCGCGGCGCTTGACCCCAGATCCAGCCGCAAGCTGATGGAGGCAACCGATGAACAGATCCGGGCCAAGAAGATCACCGCGGTGATGATCACCCACCATATGGAAGACGCCTTAAAGTATGGCAACCGCCTTTTGGTTTTAGACCATGGTCAAATCAGCCACGACTATCAAGGCCAGGCCAAGCAGGACTTGACCCTGCAGGACTTAGCCGCCTTGTTTGACTGATAAAGAAGAGGCAGAGCAGACAGAAAAACAAAACGAAAAAAGACAAAAAGAAAACCGCTGCTAAAAAGCAGCGGTTTTCATATGATGGACCCCCTGGGAGTCGAACCCAGATTTCAAGAACCGGAATCTTGCGTGCGATCCATTACACTAAGGGTCCCAATCACAGTTATTAATTATAGCAGAGATTCAGAGAATGGGAAGGGGTTAAAGCAAAAAAATGCAAAAACTTGTAAAGTATCTGCGAAAAAGGTCAAGAAAGTTATAAAACAGGCTTTTTGCCCGGGCTGGGTTAGAAAAAACTTGCATACGGAGCAAATTCTGTTATACTAAGAGTGTCGAGAGAGAAATGGAGATTGAAGCGAAGTCTTGTTTCTCTTATATTTTTAAGCAACGTGGGACAGAAAGCGACAACAGCGTGGTCGGGGAGCGCCCCACTAGAAGGATGGTTACTTTGAACACGGATTTATCCCTGCTCGAACTGCTTGTTCCCGATGCTTTAAAGATCTTTCGACAAAGATATCTCATCCTTGAACAGATTAGCTTGCATGCTCCAATCGGCCGCCGGACGGTGGCCAGGCAGCTAGGGCTGAGCGAGCGGAACATCCGGACCGAAACTGATTACCTGCGTGACCAGGGTCTGATCGAAATCAAGAATTTCGGGATGTTCTTGACTGAAAAAGGAGAGAGTGTTGTAAAAGATGCAGCACCAATTGTTGATCGACTTTTTAATGCCAGCCAAGCAGAAGTATGGTTGGCCCAGGCTTTAGGAATAGATCGGACAATTATCGTAGCTGGCGACGCGGACCTGCAGAGCCGGGTTTATGACCTGGCTGGCGAAGAGCTGAATTCAGCCTTGAATCTCCTCTTGCCCCTGGCAGACTGCATTGTCACCGTTATGGGCGGCAAGACAATAGCCAAAGTGGCCAAGAAGCTGAACCGCAGCTTGAGTGAGAACCGGAGCTTGATATTCGTCCCTGGCAGAGGGGCATTGGGCGGCCGGGTCAACACGGAAAGCAACGCGGTCGTTCAAGAAATGGCCCGGGCGACCGGCGGCAGCTATGAATCCCTCTTTTTACCGGAACATGTTTCCAAGGACGCTTACCGGTCTTTGGTCCGGGATCCGGAAATCAGCGGGGTGTTGCAGGATATCTCCCAAAGCGATGTCGTGATTCACGGCATTGGCTTGGCTAGTGAAATGGCCAGGAGGCGGGGCTACGATTCAGTTGCCCTGGCACGTCTGCGGGAGAACAAGGCCGTCACCGAATGCTTTGGATGTTTCTTCGATGAAGAAGGCCACGTTGTCGAACGCATCAGACAGGTTGGATTGCAGTTCGAGAACCTAACGAATGTCCCGCATATTCTGGCGATTGCCCTTGGCACGAGAAAGGCCAAGGCCATCAAGGCCTATATGCGCAACGCTCCTCATCAAACCTGGCTGATTACTGATGAGGCAGCCGCAAATCAGATTTTAAACGGGTCATCCCGCTTAAAATAAAATGTTTTTTATAGTTCTTAAGGAGGACTTTTCGAATATGACAGTTAAGATTGGTATTAACGGTTTTGGCCGTATTGGTCGTTTGGCATTTCGTCGTATCATGGACTTGGGTGAAGAAACCAAGGACATCGAAGTTGTTGCTATCAACGACTTGACTACTCCAGCTATGTTGGCTCACCTGTTGAAGTATGACTCAACTCACGGCACTTTCGACCACGAAGTTTCAGCTACTGAAGACTCACTGGTTGTAGATGGCAAGAAGTACCGCGTATACGCTGAACCACAAGCTCAAAACATTCCGTGGGTTAAGAACGACGGCGTTGACTTCGTTCTTGAATGTACTGGTTTCTACACTAGCAAAGCTAAGTCACAAGCCCACCTTGACGCTGGTGCAAAGCGTGTCTTGATCTCAGCTCCAGCCGGCAACGACTTGAAGACTATCGTTTACTCAGTAAACCAAGACACTTTGACTGCTGACGACACTATCGTTTCAGCTGGCTCATGCACTACCAACTCACTTGCTCCAATGGCTAACGCTTTGAACAAGGAATTCGGTATCGAAGTTGGTACTATGACTACTATCCACGCTTACACTGCAACTCAAAAGGTTTTGGATGGTCCTGACAGAGGCAACAACTTCCGCAACGCCCGTGCCGCTGCTGAAAACATCATTCCTCACTCAACTGGTGCTGCTAAGGCCATCGGCCTGGTATTGCCAGAATTGAACGGCAAGCTTGATGGTCACGCACAACGTGTCCCAGTTAAGGACGGTTCAGAAACTGAACTTGTTACTATCTTGAACAAGAAGGTAACTGCTGAAGAAGTTAACGCAGCTATGAAGAAGTACGAAAGCCCATCATTTGCTTACAACGCAGACCAAATCGTTTCTACTGACGTATTGGGCATGACTGCTGGCTCAATCTTCGACCCAACTCAAACCCAAGTTATCACTGCAGGCGACAAGCAACTTGTTAAGACTGTTGCTTGGTACGACAACGAATACTCATTCACTTGCCAAATGGTTCGTACTTTGTTGCACTTTGCTACTCTTTAATTTAAAGTTTTCTAAATTGAATTAGTAGTGTGAAAGAAGGCGGAGGGAAATTTCTTCCTTCCGCCTTTTTTCGATGAATATAGGAGATTTTTTCAATGGCTAAATTGATTGTTTCTGACGTAGACGTTAAGGACAAGAAGGTTTTGGTTCGCGTTGACTTCAACGTGCCGATTAAGGACGGCGTTATCGGCGACGACAACCGTATCGTGGCTGCTTTGCCAACTATCAAGTACATCATCGAAAACGGCGGCAAGGCTATCTTGCTTTCCCACCTTGGCCGGATCAAGAGCGATGAAGACAAGAAGAGCTTGAGCCTGGCTCCAGTTGCCAAACGTTTGGGCGAATTGCTTGAAAAGCCTGTAACTTTCGTACCTTCAAACGAAGGCAAGGAAGTTGAAGACGCCATCAACAACATGAAGGACGGCGACGCAGTTGTTTTGGAAAACACCCGTTTCCAAGACATCGACAACGACTTCGGCAAGCGTGAATCAAAGAACGACCCTAAGCTGGGCGAATACTGGGCATCATTGGGTGACGTTTTCGTAAACGACGCCTTCGGTACTGCTCACAGAAGCCACGCTTCAAACGTTGGTATCGCTACGGCCATGAAGGCTGCCGGTAAACCAGCAGCTGCTGGTTTCCTGCTTGAAAAGGAAATCAAGTTCCTGGGCAACGCTGTTGCTAACCCAGTTCACCCATTCGTAACTATTCTTGGCGGGGCTAAGGTTTCTGACAAGATCGGCGTTATTACCAACTTGATTCCAAAGGCTGACCACATCATCATCGGTGGTGGTATGGCTTACACCTTCCTTAAGGCTCAAGGCCACAATATCGGCAAGTCCCTGGTTGAAGACGACAAGGTTGAATTTGCCAAGGAATTGCTGGAAAAGGCTGGCGACAAGCTGGTTCTGCCAATCGACCACGTAGCCGCAACTGAATTCAACAACGATGCTGCTTCAGAAGTTGTTGGCCAAGACATCCCAGACAACGAAATGGGCTTGGACATCGGTCCTAAGACTATTGAACTCTTCAAGAAGACTCTTGAAGGTGCCAAGACTGTTGTTTGGAACGGGCCAATGGGCGTCTTCGAAATGCCAAACTTCGCCAAGGGTACTTTGGAAGTTGGCCGTGCTTTGGCTGACTTGCCAGACGCTACTACTATTGTCGGCGGTGGTGACTCAACTGCTGCTGCTAAGCAATTGGGGATCGCTCCTAAGTTGACTCACATCTCAACTGGTGGTGGTGCATCTCTTGAATACCTTGAAGGTAAGGAATTGCCAGGTATCGCTTGCGTTTCAGACAAGTAGTTTAGGAGGATTTTTCAAATGTCACGTACCCCAATTATTGCTGGTAACTGGAAGCTGAACATGAACCCAAAGGAAACTGTTGAGTTCGTAAACGCTGTTAAGGACCAATTGCCAGACCCATCAAAGGTTGAATCAGTGATTTGTGCACCAGCAGTTGACTTGGACGCCTTGCTGAAGGCTGCCGAAGGCTCAAACCTGCACGTCGGTGCAGAAAACTGCTACTGGGAAAACTCCGGTGCCTTCACTGGTGAAACTTCTCCAGCAGTTTTGAAGGAAATGGGCGTGCAATACGTCATCATCGGACACTCAGAACGCCGTGACTACTTCCACGAAACTGACGAAGACATCAACAAGAAGGCCAAGGCTATCTTTGCCAACGGCTTGACTCCAATCCTTTGCTGCGGTGAATCACTGGAAATCCGGGAAGCCGGCAAGGAAAAAGAATGGGTTGTCAGCCAAATCAAGGCTGACCTGGAAGGCTTGACTAGTGAACAAGTTTCCAAGCTGGTGATCGCTTACGAACCAATCTGGGCGATTGGCACTGGCAAGACTGCTTCAAGCGACCAAGCTGAAGAAATGTGCAAGACTATCCGGGAAACTGTTAAGGACTTGTACAACGAAGAAACTGCTGAAAACGTCCGCATCCAATACGGCGGTTCAGTAAAGCCAGCCAACATCAAGGAATTGATGGCTAAGCCAAACATCGACGGTGGCTTGGTTGGTGGTGCATCATTGGTACCAGACTCATACCTGGCTTTGGTAAACTACCAAGACTAATTTTTGACTGTCATATCAAAAAACGCTCCCGAAGGAGCGTTTTTTCTTTGTCTGCTATTCGATACTTTTCTGTCTTCTTTTGTACTTTTCGCTTTTTTGCTTTTTAAAACTATTTTCCCAAAAATCTCGGCCTATTGGCTGACAACGTTTACAAAGGTGGCATTATATAAGTGTAGACAAAAGAAAAGAGTTAATGTTCAAGGAGGATTGATATGACCCCCGAAATTAGGACACTAATTTCGGGGGTTATTTTCATGACTAAATACACTAAAGAAATCAAA